>NZ_JCADBK010000030.1:0-87545 GCF_059358955.1 Nonomuraea sp. CX421
CCATTGAGGCGATTGCCTCCTAATAGTCCACCGGATTACAGGTGGCCTTCTCAAACACCATCTCCCTGGGCGCGGCCGTGGTCGCCAGCGGCTTGTCGCGCCACCGGGTGATGGCCTTGTCCTGGTAGCCGAGCGAGTCCGATACGACGGCGCAGGATTCGGCACCGGGCCGGAGAACAGCTGAGAATGGGGGGTGCTAACTTCCTTCCCGTGGCGAAGCACCAGGACGAGACCAGGACGGCCTACGACGGGGTCGTCGAGTTATATGCGTCGATGTTCGCTAACCGACTGGAGACGCAGCCGTTCACACGGAACATGATCGGCACCTTCGCCGAGTTGGTGCGTGGGACGGGGAATTCGCGGGTGGCGGATGTCGGCTGCGGGCCCGGACATCTGACGGCCATGCTGCACGACCTGGGGCTGGATGCCTTCGGGCTCGACCTCTCTCCGGCCATGGTCGACCACGCTCGGCGGGCCCATCCGGCGCTGAAGTTCGATGAGGCCCGGATGGAGGAACTCCCAGTTGAGGACGGCGCGCTCGGCGGCGTGCTGGCCCACTACTCGATGATTCACACCCCTCCTGGGGAACTACCCGCGCTGCTCGCCGAGCAGGCGCGTGTCCTGGCGCCGGGGGGCCTTCTCCTGGTCTCATTCTTCGGAACCGACGCGCCCGAGCCGGTCCGCTTCGACCACAAGGTGACACCCGCCTATAGCTGGCCGGCGGACCGCTTCGCCGAGTTGCTGGCCGGGGCTGGGTTCGCCACATTCGCGCGGCTGCTCCACGACCCGGCCTCCGAGCGGGGCTTCCTGGACGCCCACTTGCTGGCCCGTCTCCGCTAGAGAATGGCCTTCTGCTGTGGGCTCTCGTAGTCAACTGTCGCCGGCTCCCCGAGGAGGCCGGCTTGTCGGTGACCTTGTGTGATCGCCAGCGGCGTATCGGCTCCATGTCCCGCCGGTCTCTCTGATGAGGCGGCTGGTGGTCTTGTTGTGGTAGCCGAGAGCGTCGGCAACGACGGGAGCGGGCAGTTCGAGGAGCTGCTGGCGGATGGCGGCGCCACGTGCTGCGGAGGCCGGGATCCCGGCCTCGTTCAGGAGCGCGGACAGGTGGTCGGGGCGGGCTGGCTGTCCTGCCCGGCGGCCCGGGAAGAGCCATCGGGAGGCGGGGTTGGTGGCGGTGTTCATGTTGTCGCGGTTCGCTATGTGCTCCAGCAGCAGAGCGGCGACCGGTGCGGGAACGGGCGAGGCGGGTTCACCGAGCCGTAACAGTAGGGTGTCGCCGTCGTGGACCACGTCGTCGACGCTGAGCCGGACGATGCGGCTCACGGGCTGCGCATAGAGGAGCACGATGACCCCCGCGACACGCAGACGTATCGGAATCTCCGTGTCGGTCAGCAGTCGGCCAAGGGCGTCGAGGCGTTCGTCTTCGCTCAGTGCGGCCCGCCGGGAGACCTTCATCGCGGGGATGGACAGGGAGCGTGGGCAGTTACGGGTCTGCATGGCCCAGCTGAGAAAGGCCCTCAGGCAGGTGCGGCCGTGTTCGCTGCTCTCGGCCCACCAGGCGTCGATGTCGATCTGGCCGCAGGACGCGAGGCTGTTGTTGCGTTGGCCGAGCCATTGCAGGAAGGCGGTCGCGTACTTGATCTGTTCGGCGGCGAACCTCCGGACGCTGGGTGTGATGTGGCTTCGCTCGGCGCGGGCCCGCAGCCGCGGGAGGACGCGCCAGGTCGCGAAGAGCCTGATCGTTTTGACGTGCTCGGAGTCGGTGATGCTGGCCAGATGCCCGGGAAGCCAGCGTTGGAAGGAGCAGAGGTACTTGTCGACCGTAGGCAGGACTCCGCTGGTCATCAGGAGTTCTTCCAGGTGAGCGGCGGTTCGCCAGGGCTGGAGCTCGTGGAAGGCGTCGTGGGTCAGCGAGATCTGGCCGAGGCCGAGCTGTTGCAGCAATCGGGAGGCGTTCGCCGGTTGGCTGCGGCGCATGGCCAGCCAGGCCAGTCCGCTGCCGGGCTTCTCCATCGCCACCAGCAGGTTGAACAGCGGGACCAGCGCGGGACGGATGCGGCCGGTGCCGTCGTCCAGGAGCGCGGTGAGGCGGTCGCTGAGCGTGCAGCGCTCACACAGCCGCCCGCCCAGGAGCTTGCCCTCGAAGCCGCAGCGTGAGCAGTCGAAGGTTCGGGAGAAGCCGGCGCAGGTGGTGCAAATCGGGACTCCGTCACCGGGGCGGAGCCCAGGCAGGGCCCGGTCCTGGCCGCATCCCGGACAGGTACCCCGTGTCCGGACGGCGCGGTCCGAACAGGTGCGGCAGACGTATCCATCCGGCCAGGTGCCGGCCTTGTGCCTGCGGCGGCCGCAGCGGCAGCACTCGGCCATGTACCGGCGTTCGTACTGCTCGCCGGTGGCGTAGGTGCGGGTCATGCGTCGGGCAGGATGCGGGCCGCGCGGGGCCGCAGCTTCGCGACGTTCGCGGGCGGTGCGGGCAGGTTGTCGGTGGCGGTCTTGCGGACCCCGGCGTTCTCGGCGGTGGTGTCCACCAGGTCGGCCGGAGTGCAGGACAGGATGTCGCAGAGCGCGGCCATGACCTGCAACGACAGGCGTTCCGGGGTGCCGGAGACCAGGCGGTGGACCTGGGAGGCGGACAAGTCGATGCCCCGTTCGCGCAGCAGCGGCACCAGTTCGGTGGCCGTGAAAATCTGGTGCTGGGCCATGACCTCACGCAGCCGCCACGTGTAGCCGACCTTGCGTTTCATGCCTGCCTCTCGGTCTGGGTCCCAAGGGCCGCGGCGATGGTGGCATCCAGGTGCCGCCGCAGGGTGCGGGTGCGGAAGTCCGAGGAGACGCAGGTGTAGAGCGAGGTGGTGCTGGCGTGCTCGTGGCCGACTTGCTCCTGGACGAAGCGCGGGTCCCAGCCGTCCTCGATGAGGTGGGTGACGTAGGACCTGCGGAAGGAGTGGAAGTCCAGCCCCTCGTCGAGGCCCAGGGCCTTGCGGTAGGCGATGAAGCGGGAGTTGAGCCGCTGGCAGCCGATCCGCAGGCCCCGTTCGGAAGGCCAGGCCGCCGGGTTGTCGTTGGTGCCGAACAGCGGGTGGACCTCGGTGAACCACTCGTCCAGGACGTCCGGAGTCCAGTCGAACACGGTCAGCACCCCGCGGCGCTTGGGCGGCGAGCCCTTCTTGGCCTTGCCGAACCGGACCTGGCACCGGCCGTACACGCCGAACTCGCCGCCGTGCGGGTTGCGGCCGAAGTCGGCGGCGTCCAGCATCCGCGTCTCGTTGCGCCGCAGTCCGAAAGCGTAGGCGGTCTTGAACAGGGTCGCGTCGCGAAAGGCGGGCAGCCAGCCCTTGCGGCCGAAGGCCCGGATGCGGGCGACCTCGTCGTCGCAGTGCGCGAAGAAGGCGTGCAGCTCGGCCTTGGTGAACGCGCGCTTCTTCGCGTCCGCCTCGTTGTCCTGGACGTGCATGGCGGTGTTCCACTCGTGCACGACCTGCACCGGGTGGGTACCGAACCGCTCTTCGCAGGTCGCCGTCCACTCGTAGAGCGGATCGGTGATGAAGTGGCAGAACGCCCGCACGGCCTCGGAGTACGAGCGGATCGTGGAGCGCTTCAGGTCCCGCAGCGAGCGCAGGTCACCGAGCCACTCGTCGACCATCGCCGGTGTCCAGTGCCAGGGGTAGGTGTTCACATAGTCCGCGAACGCCTTGATTGTGTTCTCTCGGCCCTCCACGGTCGTCCGGGCCAGATTCCGCGCGAGCTGCTGGTTGGCGAACCCCATCAGCATCGCCGCGAAGACCTGTTCTTCCGGCCGCAGCAACGCGACCCCGTCGACCAGGTGCAGCCCGGCCGCCCCCGGTATCGACCCGTTGAACCCCACCGGTTCACCACCCTCCGCGACTCGCATCAGATGCGAGAAAACCGCATCCTATGCGAGTCGTCGGCGGAGTCCCAGGCCAGCCCCCTGCACGGGTCGCAGCAAGGCCCTCGTGACCGGTATCGTCGCGGCCAGAATCCTGCTCAAGTACGCAGGTCCACAGCGTGATTGCTCCCCTCTCCGGGCAGATTCTCCACCTGTTGCGAGTTCGCATCCGATGCAATTGGCGGCGCTTGGAGGATCGGACCGGATTTTGGCGCTACGCCACCAGGGCATGCATTCGGTACCTACCATCGCCGGACGGACGCGGCCCCTCGACGACCTCACCCACCGTATGCTCGGCGACTGGCTGGAGCACCGACAGACCCGCTGACCCAACACCGCTCCGGAGCTACCGCCGGCGGGCAAGATCCACAAGTGGTATCAGTCCTGGCGAACATCTCGGCACGCGGCGCTGGCAACGTGGCGCCGGAAGTCGCGAACCTCTGGCGCCCAATCTCGCGAATGAAGTCGCCTGCCCCTCCGGCGTCGACGCCTGAGCGGCTACTCGGCGGGTCTGCCGTAGGCGTTGATGTACGTCTTGGAGAGATAGTCAGGCTCGATGGGGTGGCTCCACTTCACCCTGATCTTGACGTACGGCTTGCTGGATGCTCTGGGGTATCGCTTTCCAACATAGTCCTCGATGAACCAGTAAACGCCGGCGGAGTTCTGCTGTTTCCAGAAGTAGGTGTATTTTCCGCCGACGCCGCGCCAGGCGACGTAGATGTTCTCCTTATAGCCTGGCCAGGGGCCGCCGGCATTGTGTGCGTTGACCCTGACGTCGAGCAGGCGGGTGCGGCCGTTGCTGTAGGTGCGATACCGCACCCAGATCCAACCGCCGAAGCCGCCGCGTGCCAAGGCTCTCTCGGCGGTGTAGTCCTTGTAGGTGACTCTGGCGTAGGTGTGGGGCTCAATGTCGGGGTCGATCGGTACCGTCTCGGTACCTTCCTCGACCAGAAGTGGTTCAGGTCCGGGCTCGCCGTCGGGGTTGTCGACCTCGGTGAAGTAGCCGGTGACGGTGACGGTAACGTGAACGGTGCCGGCACTGTGGTTGGTGATTTTGATGCGGCCGTCGAAGCTCGGAACGGTGAGGTCGAACCCGTTGGTGCTTTCGGCGGTAGCGAAGTTGACGCTGGAGACGTTTGGGTCGTCCTCATCGGCTGGGTAAGCCGACAGCCAGCCGTTTTGGGTGGCCTGCCGGGCGTTGATGTTCAGCGCGGCGGTGAGAACCTCGTCGGGGTTGAGTTCGGAGGCGCTGGTGACGTCGAGGGTGACGGTAGCGCCTGCGGACAGTGGGCTGGTGCCGGCACCACCGATGCCGCTGACAGTGTCGTAGATGGTGGCCGTCGGTACTGGATGGTAGGGCAGGCCGGTGTCGTCGGCGCTGGGGACCGTGAAGTAGCCGCGCGCTGAAATCGACACGTGGACGGGTCCGGCCCCGTGGTTGGTGATTTTTAGGTCGCCGGTCGCGGTGAGTTGGGTGATCATCAGGGTGGCGTTGTCCTCGCCGGGTACGTAGGTCAGCCCGCCCGACCCTGGGGACTGGTCGGACGGGACCAGGGTGAGCCACCCTTTGTCGGTGTGCTGGGTGGCCACCACGTTGACGGCGACCGCGTCGACGCCGGTGGCGGGGACGCCGAAGGTGCCGGCCACATCGAAGACGGCCGTGCCGCCATTGCCCAGGATCGGAGTTGTGCGAGCCGGGGTGCCGGTGCCCGAGCGGGTGTCGTACAACAGCGGCGTGCCCAGCGGATGATAGGTGGCGCCGCCACCTGCGGTGAAGTAGCCGCGCACGGCGACGATGGCGTGGGCTTGGGCGCCGGCGCCGTTGTTCTTGAGGGTCAGCTTGCCGGTCGTGCTCAGCCGTACGACGTCGGCGCCCACGGTCGCTTCACCCTGGTGATAGGTGAGCATGGAGGCGGTGGTGGGCTGGTCGGAGGGGTACAGACTGAACCAGCCGTAGGCGGTCGGGCTGTTGGCCTGGACCGTCACCGCGACAGCTGTGACGCTCGACGCCGGCACGCCGGCGCGGCCGGCAAGCTGGAAGCTGACCGAGCCGTTTGCGGGCAGGATGCCTGCGGATGCGCCCAGACCGCTGCGGGTGTCCAGGACCGGAGTGGTCGGCAAAGACACGAACTGGCCGTCGTCGATGGAGGCCGCCGCCGGCCGCGGATCGACCGCGCAGAGCAGAGCTGAAACAGCCATCAGGACCACGACGAGGACCGTTGACCGTCGGCGATCCGGTAAGGGCAGGTTGACCATGGTTTCTCCCACGAGACTGGCGTGCCGGAGCGAGCGCCAGTCACGGTATAGGTCATCGAAGTCTCGCCACATCCGCCTGGACACGTATTCGCGTCTCTGCCGATCCTCGTAGTCAGCGGAGCAGCGGCTGGCCTCTCGATCCAAGGGCTCGTGGTCAGGTCGATTCGAGCAGCCTGTTCTCGTAGGCGAAGATGACCGCCTGCACCCGGTCGCGCAGCCCGAGCTTGGCCAGGATGTGGCTGACGTGCGTACGGACGGTCCCTTCGGACAGGAACATCCGGCCGGCGATCTCGGCGTTGGACAGCCCCGTGGCGACCTTGGCCAGCACCTCACGCTCGCGGTGGCTGAGCAGCTCGGCCCGCGGGCTGACGGCGGCGGCGCCTGGGGACGGCCCATGGGTGACGAAGTGGGAGAGCAGCAGCCGGGTCGCCGACGGCGCCAGCACCGATTCGCCACGGTGCACGACCCTGATCGCCTCGACGAAAGCCTGCGGGCCGACGTCCTTGAGCAGGAACCCGATGGCCCCGGCCTTCAGCGCACCGAACACGTACTCGTCAAGGTCGAACGTGGTCAAGACGAAAACCTTCGGCCCGCTGGCGGCGCAGATGCGGGCGGTGGCCTCCAGGCCGTCCATGCCCGGCATGCGGATGTCCATGACGACCACGTCGGCCTCGATCTCGGTCGGCAGCTTCAGCGCCTGGCGGCCGTCACCTGCCTCGCTGACCACAGCGATATCCGCTTCCCGGCGCAGCACCAGCTGGATGCCGGTCCGGACAAGCTCCTGATCATCGACCAGCAGCACGCGCAGGGGGGCCGTCATCTCTCTCGCCCACGGCAGTGTCGCATCGACCTGGAACCCTGCCCTCTCCAAGGAGTGGATCTGATGTCCAGGCGTCTTGCTCCCCTTCGGCGCCGCCAGGCACCACGCAGGCGGGTTTGCGGGGCGTCCGGGCCTGCTCTGATCCCGTGGCCCAGATCGCCGCCGACGGCCGAGTGATCTTGCCGGGTCACGACGGCGTCGCCTACCGCTCCGCAGGCGCCCGATAGCTTGGCCGCACGAAACTGCGGCTGCTGAGGCTGCTGCCTGATGGCACCGCCCTGCCCGAGCGCAGCCTGCAGAAGGTCCGCGCCGGTGAGCCTTCCAGCGACCACACCATACGGCGGCTTCTGGAGGCCAAGGCTACCCCCGCCTCGCCCCGGTCAGTCTCGCCACGACTGGGTCACGCAGGCCCTCGGCGAGGCAGGCGCCATCGAGATCAGGCACGGCGGCAACCACAAGTTCGCGTGGACGATAGGGCCGCGCCACCAGCGATCCCGCGTCATGATCGGCACGCCGATCATCCCCTTCCCCCGCCGAGACCGGCACGCGCCCTCGTCTGCCTCACGCTTCCGTTGACGCCCGGTACGGCAGCGACAGGCGCACCGGCCAGAACACCGGCTCCGCGCCGCCTGACGGCACCGGGCACGTGCCCGGTCACGAGTCTGCCCCTCCTCCTTCACCGGGCGGCTGATGTCGTACGCCTCTCACCCTGTTGCTGACGCGGCAGCCAGCCAGGCGCTTGGGTGAGGCGCTCGGGCCGTGCGGTGTCCCCCTTTCCGGCTTCGCAGCCTGCGTCACGGCGGCGCGCCTCGCAACCGTCCTCGCGCCCCGCTCCGCGGTTCCTGGTGGGCGAGTTCGGCCTGTTCAAGATCTTTTGCTGGCGCAAAACATCTTGAACAGGCCGAAACGGACGGTTGCGGGGCGCTTCTCCGTGCCGCTGACGGCTCGTTGCCGGACGGGGGAAGCCCGCCGCAAACGGCCCAGGCCCTCACCACCAAGCCTTCGTCCGGCAGCCCGTCCACCAGTACAGGAAAGGAAGTTCCCCATGCTGCCTGAGGTGAAGGCGTTCTACGAGGCCCTCGACAGCCGCGATCACGAGCTCGAAACCCGCCGCGTGCGCACCGCGCATCGGGTTCCGGACTGGGACCACACCATGTCTCCCGACCAGGTCACGGCCTACTTCGAGGCGAAGGACAAGCGGCACGCCGCCTTGCACGAGCTGGAGAGGGCGCACAAGATCAGGCAGGCCGAGGCGTACCAGAAACTGATCGCGTCCGAGGACCCGCTGGTGCGATTCCTGGCCACCGACCCGCAAGTGCGGCGTTACCCCGAACACGCCGAAACCGCGCTGAAGGCCCTGCCGATGAGCAGGGAAGAGATGGAGGAGTTCGGCGCCGGCCAGAACTGGTGCGACGAGTACGAACGCCTGCTCAGGCACGCGGACAGGGCCGGCGTCCTGCCCGCGCCGACCCCGGACCTGGCCGACATCGAGCCGCTGGTGCACGAGGTCGTGAACTCGTCCGGCATGAACGAGCGCCGCCTGCGGACCCTCGTCAAGAAGCACCTCCCGGGCATCCTCGCCAGCGCAAAAGCCAAGAACGCGCAGCAAGCCCAGGAGGGCGTCCCGACGACCGCGTAAGAGAGGCCAAAGGGCGGGGTGGCGGACGTACGATCGTCCGCCACCCCGTCCCTTGGGGCAGCGCCGAGCGCGGTGCCGAGCCGGGCCGGCGCTCACCTGAATGAGCGTGACCGGCGACCTCGTCGCCGCCTCACCCGAGGAATAGCTGCCGTCGACGAGGTACGGCGAATCAGCCGGTCCCGCGTCACGATCGGCGCGCCGTGCATTGCCTTCCCTCGCCAGGCCCAGCGTGTCTGATCACGCCTCGCCAGCAGAGCGATCTGCCCGCCACCGCCCGCTGCCCGGGTCGGCGGCTCTTGCATGCCCCCTGGAAGAAACATGGAGGACCCTCGTGGTGCAGCTGCCCATCGTGGTCGGACTCGGCGGCGGAGTCGACTCCGTCAAAGCCACCCTCGATCTGCTGGACGACCCGATCGCCCTGCGCTATCTGCTCCAGGGCGCGGTGATGATGGCCCAGACCGGTCACGAGTGGCCCGACACCAAACGCGACCTGGAAGAGGAGCTGTTCCCGCGCCTGGCCGCGGCCCGGGTGCGCACCATCCAAGTGGCCCGCCGTGGCCTGTTCAAGCGCGATGGCGTGACGGTGCTGGATGACACCGACCAGCCGACGACCTGCTTCACCCGGCCGACAAGGCAGCGTCCGTACTACACGCTGGGCCGCGAGCTGCTGCTGGCCGGCACCATTCCGCAGGTGGCCGGGCCGCGTCCGTGCAGCCTTCTCTGCACCTTGTCAAGCTGGGCTCGCCTACGTGTGCGTGGACACTAACGTTGAGGGCGAACGCGTCATTCAGGATGAGGATGTGGTGGTGCGAGAAAATCCCAGCAGCGTGAGACCGACGGGGGGCCTTGGCGTGCGGCTTGTCGGCTTGATGTACACCTTGTCGTTGTGCCTGCTCTCTACGGAGACATCCGGTCTGCGTGAGACGTCAAGGCCATGCTCCAAGAGCAGCGCCAAGGCCCTCGCGATCACGACACAAGCAGCACATCCCACGTTGACATCGATGGCGTCGAGGTCCCAGGTTTAGTTCATGGAAGAGTTTCGCATGGCGCGCGCCTTTTCGGCTGCGACCGTTATTCGGTTGTTTCTCCCTTCCGTCCTCCTAATCCCCGTATGGCTGTTATTCATCGCTTTCATCCCTGATCGTCATCGTATCGAACTGGTGTTCCTTGCAGCAGGGGCGACGGTGGCCTTCGCTGGAGTGCGGTTGGTCAGGTGGCGGCAGATGGCCGCTGCCACGGTTGCGCGCATCTCTCCTGAGGGCGTGGAGATGGAGGACTGGTACGGATCGCGTGTGCGCCTGGCATGGCGACATGTTGAGCGCATCGATGTCGTGGGAAGCCTGATTCCCAGTCCACGGACCATTACCAAGGCCGGCAGGATAGGTGTTCGAACCGGAGCCAGGCAATGCATCGGCCTGGTCGGCTGGGGCGAATACGAGATTCCTCACAACGCCCCCAACTGGTTGTCGGCCCATCGGGCTCGGCTGCCCATCGATCCGGCATCGGGTCTACAGAGAATCAGCATCCCCCTCGGCGTTGTCGATCCCTTGTGGGAACATGGCCTGATGGGTGACCAGGTCCGTCAGCACAGGCCTGATCTCTTCCAGTCGACCGCCGCTCCCAGCGCGCATCCTGCCTAAAGGACAGCAGAGCAGCCGGTCTCACCGTAGATCACTCCGCAGTGATGACTTCGTTGACCGCGGCGCGGGCGGCCGATTCGTCGACGATGGCCTTGTCGGCGATGCAAGGTGGCCAGCAGGGCTTGGATAGCCGGATCGAGCGCCGCCAGGCGTCGTCCTTGGAAGCCCACGGTGCGGCGAATGCGAAACGGGGATCGCGGTTGATGCGGAGGTTCCCTCGATCCGGCTCTTGGTCTGAGTTCCAGGCTGGACGGCCTGCGGGCATCATGATCGTGACCTCGGTGAGGGCATGCCCAGGTCCACCTGTCGTGTGATCTTGGTGAGGCGGTTGGCTTGCTGATGTTTGTCGCTTAGGAACCGGAGCGTGAGGTCGATGCCTTCGATCTCACCCAGCCATCCCTCAGCGACGGCTCGCCGACGCCGCAGGTGAAGGTCTTCCTCAAGTTCTTGCAGGCGGGGCAGCATCTTGGGGTTGATGTGCAGCATTGGGCAGCGGATGCAGGCGTGTTCATGCTGGCACGGCGTTCCGTAAGGGCGTCCGCAGGATCCGAGTTCGACCTTGCGTTTGTCGAAGTGTTCTTCGAACTCGGTCATCTCCTCGGTGGTAGCGGGTCGGTATTCCTCTGCGGGGCGGAGTTCGCGGCGCCGGGCGAGGAAGTCCTGGTAGTGGTGGGTGACGTCCTCTTCGAAGACCGCGACGTAGCCACGGGTGGTCTGGAGGTTGAGGTGGCCGAGCAGGGCTGCGCCGATGTGGATGGGCAGACCGTTGTTGACCAGGTCGGTGGCGAACAAGCGCCGGAAGTCGTGTGGGGTGAAATGGAGTCCCTGGAAGGCCGGGTTGGTTTCGGCGATGGACTGGCAGCGGCGTCGCAGGGTGTGGTTCACGGTGCCGGTGCCGGTGACCCGGCGGACAGCGCCGATCTGTCGTTGGAACAGGTAAGGCATGGGGGCGCCCCAGAGCCGTTCGTGGCCGTCGTAGCGAGGCAGGAGCGGGATCGGTCCATGGGCGGTGTGCCGCCGGATGATGGTGGCGATGACGTGGAAGAGTTCGGCGGACATGGGGATGACACGTTCACGGTCGGTCTTCGAAGGAGCGATGACCAGTAGAGCGATCACTTCGCCGCTGGGGCGTTGATACTGGCGGACACTCATGTGGGTGAGCTCGACGAGTTCCTCGACCCGGATACCTGTATGCCGCAGGACCTCCTGGTATGCCCACTCCCAGAAGGCCGCTTCTTCTTCGAGGACCAGGTGGCGGACTGTGCCGGTCTCCAGGTCAGTCACCCGGACTGCGGCGTGGACTGGGTCGTCGTAGCTGCGTCGGTCGTTGCGGCCGTTCGTCCGCTGGTATGACCGTCCCAGGTGGGTGAAGTGCCCGCCGAGCGGGGCGCTGCGGGCAGCTGCTAGCAGGTCGCGGACGCTGGTGTAGTGGTCCTCGACCTTGGCGACAAGCGTGGGCAGCAAGGGCTGGCGCTGCCGAATACGGTCGGCCATCCGGTCGTTGATGCGCCTACGGCGTTGCGCGAAGCCCCGCAGGTCGTTGGGCGGGATCGGACAAGGGGCAGCCCAGTGTGCCCACCGTTCCGGCTCCTCCAACGCCCAGCTCTGCAGATCCATGTAGAGGGCGCGGACCGGCAGTAAAACGGTTCCGCCGACGTCCGCGCGGGGCTTGCCGTCCTGACGGTAGCGGACGGCTTCGCGCCACTGCTGGTAGATCTCGTCTGAAAGATGAAGATCTTCTTGGTTGGGGGCGATCTGCTCGATCTTTGACCAGAAGTTCCCGGCGAGGTTGCGGGCGAGCCCTTCCTGGGTGTTGTAGTCGGTGTCGGCCTTGCGGCGGGTGATGTAGTCGATCAACAGGCGCCGGACCTCGGGGGTCTTGATCTCGTAGAAGTCGATCATCTCCTCGACCGTGCGCTGGCCTTTGTAGATGTAGGTCCGCAGCGTGGGCGGAGTACTGGGCGGGAAGTGGCCCATGTTGAACAGCACGTCCCAGGCGAGTTGCCCGGCGAACTTCGTGCCACCGGCCACCGTTCCGACGACGAGCCCGTGTCGGCGGCATTCGTTGGCGTAGAACAGCAGCGCCTCGGGTGTCAGGTCCGCCAGAGTGATGCCCTGGGTCGTCAATGCGCACGACACGTCGAACTGGGCGGCGTACTGATGCTTGTGCGGGGCCCGGGTCTCGGTGACCTCGTCGAAGAACTTCGCAAGTAGGGGGTCCCGCTGGGTGGCCAGAAACGCTTGTGCGTACCGGTTGAACTTGTTGGACCGAAACGCGACCAGGCTCGGCTGAATGACCCGTAGGCAGCACAAGACCTTGAGCCCGGTTACAAGGTTGTAGCCATGGTACTTGTTGTCGCTGAGTCGGCTCACTGGCTGACCACGCTCGTTCAGGCCGCTGGCCTCCCAGCGGTCCTGCCAGGTCGGGCCGTCGAAGCCATCCAGAATCTCAAGCAGACGCTGCGTCCCGGACCGACGCTTCTGGCTAGAACTGCTGTCCTGAGCACCCATTACGGTCTCGGCAAGCTTGACCAGTGCCTCGATCGAGGTCCTCGACAACTCCCCGAACGGACGCGGTGGCACCGAGGGAATGGCCGGGGCGGCCTCCAGTTCCCCGGCGGCGAACCGGGTGCCTCGATCCCGCCGGTCCGGGTCGCTCCGCAGCTCAGGAGAACGCCGGTTGCGCAGCGTGTAGCGGCTATCCACCGAACACCGCCGCGATGTCCTCAGCGGCGTAGCCAGCTGCGTAGGTACGTTCCGGCCGCGGCCGCTCATAGTGCTCCTGAAGCTTGTCGAACATGTCCTCCACCCGGACGGTGAGGTAACGGCCGGTCGTCTCGATCCCCGCGTGGCGCAGGATGGTCTGCACCTCGGCCAGCGTCAGCTTCGGATCGTTGGCCATCCGCGTCGCGGCGGTGTGCCGCAGATCATGCAGAGTCCAGTTGGTGCCAAGCACCTCGTTGGCGCGCTGAAGCACCCGCCGCATTGCCCAGTACGTCATCGGCCGCTGCTGCCCCCGGCGGGTCCGCCACAATGAAGCGTCCGCCGCAGGAACACCGTCCTGGTTGAGGTAGAACGCCAGATACCGGAACGCCTCGGGTGAGGCCGGCACCGCCTGCCGCAGCCGCGTTCCTTTGGAAACCACGTAAACCCGAAGACCTGCCCAGTCCACATCGCCCACGCTCAACCCAAGAATCTCGCTGGCTCTGGCGCCGCTGGAGACGTAGAACAGCAGCAGTGCCCGGTCCCGGTCGCAGGTCATGGCGGCGAACAACTCATCCCACAACGGGTCGGGGATCGACCGGGGAGCCGCCTCGGCGACACGCTGCCGCAGCCGTGCACGCCGGAACACTGCCTTGGCGTCGATCGGGCTGCGGTGCGCCAGAGCGGTTCGCCGGTCCCTTGATGACGGAATCGGGTTGACCACTGGGCCGCGACCGAAGTGCGCATGGAAGACGTAGAAGCTGTAGACCACACTCAACGTGTGGTTGACGGTCCTGGGTGCGTACCCGGCGGCCAGCGACGGCTTACCTGTCCGTACGTTGACGACGCCCGGCGCCGCACTGCCCGGGCGAGTCCGCCGTCGCTGCGGATTCCTCGCGGACTTCATCCAGCCGACCAGCACGTCGGCCTCCGAGCCGGTCGCAGCCTCCCACGCGATGCCCAGCACCCACAACACCCGAAACCACCGCAGCAGATCATGGCCGTAGCTCCGACACGTCAACGGGCTCATGTCGCTCAGCGCCAGATCTCGTAGATACCGGGTCACCGGTTCGACCTCGACGCCGGCAGCGTCCCTGACTACGAACGGCGGAATGTCACCCGCCCCCTCCTCGACCGTCCCGAGCCGAGGAAGATCCACCCGGCCCTCCATCAACTGTTGCCTCAGATCTGACATGCACCAAGCCTTTCAACTACGGGCGGCGCTCGCCCGAGTACAGATGTGATTGGTGCAGTCAACAGTGCAGCGTTCCAAAGGCGTCCCGCTCGACGAGGCTCGCGAGGACCTCGTCACGCGCGGCCGCCGCTACCTGCACCTGGTCGGGTACGAGGTCAGCGAGGCGCGGCGGATCGCCAGGGACAAGCAGTACGACACCGAGCTGCGCTGCGGCTGGTATCCCCTCGCGGACCAGGGGCTTGACCGGGCCGCTTGTCTGGCCGGCATCCAGGCCAGGACCGGCCGCATCTGGAACAAAAGCGCCTGCTCGTTCTGCCCGTTCGCCCTCACCGGCCCGACCGGGCAGGCCCGCACCCTCGACCGGTTCGAGACCTTCCCGGCCGAAGGGGCCCTGCCGCTGGCCTTGGAAGAGATCGCGTTCAGGCTGAACCCGACCCAGGGCCTGGCCGGCATGGACAGGCGTGATCGGGTCGGCATCCTGCTGCGAGACCTGATGGCCGACCGCTCTGCCCTGGCGGCTGTGCTGGCCGAGCACGAGGCACGACTCGACCGCATCACCTGGGCGCTGTATCAGGTGCAGCGCGCGATCATCAGCCCCCGGCAGGTGCCGCGCCGCATCGTCGCCGTCCGGACCGGTACTCGCAGCGCCATGGAAGCCGCCGTTCTCCAGCTTGGCACCTCCTGTGAGCTGGCCGAGCAGAAGAGGGTGCGGCGGGCCTGGCGCAAACGGCGCGGCTCCAGCCCGCCCACCGCTGAGGAGTTCTTCGTGGCCGCGCCGTTCATCGCAGCGGAGAAGCACCGGCCGGGGTTCTGGGCTCGGTGGGCCGAGGTGAGTCCGGCCGGCTGATCTGGTGGCCGACGGCACCCCCCGCCGCCGAGATCGCCGCCCACCCGTGGCGGCCCGGAGGCTGGTGCTGCTCCAGAGAGCATGCCGCGGTCCTGGATGCGGTGGCGCGGTACCCGCCTCGCCGAGCCGGTTCGGCGTTCGGCGACGGGCCAGGACGGGCGGGCCTTTCCCTTCCGGCTTCACAGCCTGCGTCACGGGGCGCCGCCCGCTCAACCGCCCTCTCGCCCCGCGTTGAGGGGCTCTGAGGGGGCGAGGTCTGGCCTGGCCACAGATCTTTTGCTGACGCAAAACATCTTGACCAGCCCAGACACGGGCGGTTGCGCGGACAGCTTCCCGCGCCGCTGACGGCCGCCGCCGGAAGGGGAAGTCCCCGCCGCCGCGGCTCCCGGGCCAACGCCGAGCCTTCCTCTTCCGGCAGCCCCGTCAGTCACACGCCTCAGGAGCTGCCATGATTCCGCTCGCCCACCCTCACACCGCCTCGCCCACGGCCGACGGAGAGCCCTCGATCGCCATCGTCGGCGCCTCCATCACCGGCCCCACCCTGGCCTTATTACTCCGCCAGGCCGGCCTCACCAACGTCACCGTCCTGGACGCCTCCCCTCACCTGCACGCGCAGGCCGGCGGCGTCATCGGCCTGGAGAACGCCGCCCTGGACGTCCTGGACTCCGTAGGCGTCCCGCAGCACGAGTTCGTCCCCTTCACCAGCGAGCGCGTGGTCGCGGTCAAGGTCGCCGACCGTTGCGACGCGGGCCACACCCACACCTTCTACCCGGGCCGCTCCACCGCCTGGCACCTGATCAACACCGCGCTGCTGCAGCGCCTCCCCGAGGGGTGGCTGCGCCTGGGCAGCCGCGTCCAAGGCCTGGCCACCGACGTCGACGGTCGCGCCCAGCTGCAGATCGCCGACGCCGACCCGCTCAGCGCCGACCTGGTCGTCTTCGCTGACGGCCGCCGCTCGACCGGCCGCCGCCTGCTCGACCCAGGCCGCAAACTCCGCTACGGCGGCTACGTCGCCTGGCGCGGCCAGTCGCCGACCGTCCTGCCGGACCTCCACGACTACACCAGGCTGGAACTCCCCGGCGCAGGCTTGCACCTGTTCCCGATCCTGCAGCGCGACGGCGCCGTCGTCACCGACTGGACCTTCTACATCAACCACTCCGAGCAGGAGTTCCGCACCCTGCTGGACGCCGACCCCGTCCGCCGCACCTACGTCCTGCCCCACCAGATCACTCCCCAGGTGCGCCGGCACATCACCGACCACGCCCGGCAGCTACTGCCCAGCCAGGCGACCGCGATCATCGAGGCCACCCCCAGCTGGACCGCCGCCCCCATCGTCGACATCGCGCCACCCGAGCGCATGATCTACCCGATCGGCCGCCACGCCCACGCCGTCCTCTTGGGCGACGCGCTGGCCCCGGTCCGGCCCAACACCGCCCGCGGCGCCAACAACGGCATCGAGCAGGCCACCTCCCTGGCGGCCACGCTGAGGCAGCACCTGCGCTACGGAGCCGACCTGCCGGTGGCGCTGGAAGGCTGGCAGCGCCGCAACCTGCCCGCCGTGCACGCAGCGCTGGAGCTCGGCCCCAAGCTGGGCGCCACGCTCGGCCTCGGCCACCACCCGGTCTCGCCATGACCGGTGACTACCGGCCAGCCCGGACCATCGAGCCGGGCTGGCACGTCCACCTCGCCGCCGACACAGACGGCGGGTGGATGCCCGTCCTGGCCCGCATCGACACCATCAGCGCGACCGGCCAGCAACGCGTCTGGTTCCTCGGCCAGAGCCAAGCCGCAATCGCCAGAGCCGACGATCTGGTCTTCAGCCGTACCCCGGATGAGGCAGGCGCCGCAGCCCAGAACGACCGTGACCCTCGGGAGTAACCGCCAAGGAAGTGCCAGGTGTCCGGGCCGTCGTCGACCGCCATGACGCTCATCGGGGCGGGCATCCGCGCCACCCTGGCCAGCTTCACAGCCGGGGTGGGCAACACACCTACCGCGCCTCGCCGTCGAGCAGGTAGCGCTTCATCAGTTGATCCGCCTCTTCTGGAAGGGAACACCCCCATGCCTTCTACCAGGCATTCCATGCACCTACCCACCCCATATGACGGTGCTGAGCACCGTCGACGCCTGACTGTCCGAGGCGCCACCGAGTTGTCGGCTCAGCTCCTTTCCCCGGCGGAACCACCGGTGGGTCAGATCGTCGAAGACGGCCTGGCCCGGCTGCGTCAGGCGATCGCCCTGTATCGCGAGGGCAAGACCCTGGACGACGTCACTGCGGTCCGACTCGCCTTCGACCTGCAGATCATCCGCATCCGCGACGAAGCCTGGCTGACCCTGGAGACCGACCCGGCTACAGCGGCCGCCCTGACCGCGATGCTGGTCGACCTGGCCCGGCACGTGGACGATCCCTTCCTGGCTCCCGTCGGATCGTTGCTGGCCGTCTCCGCCTGGCTCAACGGCGAGGTCGGCCTGGCACGCCGCGCGGTGGCCACGGCCTTGGCGGTGGCACCCTCCTACTCGATGGCCCATCTCGTCGGGCATGCGCTGAGCCGCCATCTGCCCGCGCCCCGGCTCAGCGCCCAGTTGCCGACCATCGAGGAGATCGACGCGGCCATGGGTACCCCGCACGCCGGATGGTTGAGGCCGTTGCAGTGGCTGCTGGCCGTCTATCTCGAGTCTCACGGCTGACGCGAAGGCGGTGGTGGAGCCCCCAAGGGGCCCCACCACTCTCGGCCGCAGCAGAACCGCCTGAGGCCGCCTGCTGAACGGGTTGCGCCCCCCATGAGCGGATGCCATGCGGGTCGCCGGGCGCGAGGCGGGTTCTCGCCGTAGCGGGCTTCGTCGCGGAGGTGGCAGCGTACGCGTGCGGCTGAGGCGAGGCTCATGGCCGCCCCACCCTGCCGTAAGTCCCTGCTGGGCACCCGCCCCGCATTTCGGATCAGTCAGCCTCGCAGGCACGTTCCTCCAGGCAACCCAGGCTTTCGCTGCGCTCACCCCGCCCGGCCAAGATCTTTTGACGCAAAAGCAGAACCGGGCGCCAAAACATCTTGGCCGGACAGGGCCGCCTGGGTTGCCTTCCGTCTCTTCCGCCTACGTGTCCTCCCTCACCGAAACACGGAACGGCCGCCCAGCAGGGGCACCGTACGGAAGGGAGCCAGCAATGAGCCTCACCCTCGACACCCCCCTCTACCGCACCGACATCACCGCCTGCACCCGCTGCGGCGACGAGGTCAGCTTCGAGCACAGCTACAAGACCCTCGCCGGTGGCCGGATCTGCCTGGGGTGCGTGAGCGAGGCCGTCGAGGCCTACCGCGAGTCCACGGTCGCCGACCGCGACATCCCCTTCTAGCCCGCCCCGCGCCGGTGGCGGGGGCTCCGGCCTCCGCCACCTTCCACGGCCCCTGTTTCGGACCCGTCCCGTTTCACCTCACTACTCCCCTTGGAGGACACCATGGCCGCAGGCGACACCGTCATCACCATCGTCGGCAACCTCGTCGACGACCCCGAGTTGCGCTTCACCCCGACCGGTCAGGCGGTGGCCCGATTCCGCGTCGCGTCCACCCCGCGGTTCATGGACCGCCAGTCCAACGAGTGGAAGGACGGCGACAGCCTCTTCCTGACCTGCAACGTGTGGCGGCAGCCGGGCGAGAACGCCGCCGAGAGCCTCACCCGTGGCATGCGCGTCATCCTCCAGGGCCGGCTCCGGCAGCGGTCTTACGAGACGAAGGAAGGCGACAAGCGCACCGTCTACGAGGTCGAGGTCGACGAGATCGGCCCGTCGCTGCGCCACGCCACCGCCAAGGTCACCAAGGTCCGGCGTAACCGGCCCAACACCCCGCCCCAGGAGAACCCGTGGGACGGCATGCCCACCGAGGGCCAGGAGGCCCCCGCCGAAGGTGTCCCCGCCATGGCCGCCGCCGGTGCGGCCGGTGACCAGCCGGACTTCTAACCCCTGGCCGGGGCCCGCCCAGCTCTCCGGGCGGGCCCCGGTGATCCCCCGTCCCCTCTCGCTCCGCCCTGCCACCGGCCTCCCTCTCCCCGGTGGCAGGGCGGCCCCACACCGACATGGAGAACGTCCCGATGATGTCGACGTCGGCACGCGCCGACCTGACCGAACTGCTGAGCTATGTCGGCTCCGAACTCAACGACCCCCGCGCGGACCTGCGGGCCACCCTGCTGCACGTGACCGCCGAACTGGCCCGCCTGCTGACCCAGGACATCGACGACCGCGAACTCGACTTGGTGTTCGACCAGCCCCCGACGCTGCCCACCCCTGATTGTCCCGTGACATCCGGTGAGATCGTCTCCCTTCCCGGCCGAGGTCCCGCCCTGGTGCTGGCCATACGGGAAGAGGGCGCCCTGCTCAAGGTCCGCGACGAAACCGGAGTGCGTCACATCCAGCGCAAGTCGGACGGATGGGCCGAGCTGTGAGCGGTTACGAGTTCGGCGAGTACGAACCGCTCCCGTTCGAGGGCCACCAGCTTCTGCTCACCTCCTGCTGCCGCTGCGGGCTGCAGCCGCTCATCATCGATCCCGAGACCGCTCTCTCCGTCCTGATCCACCGGGCCACCGGAACCCCCGTCGACCCGGACGGCAACCCAGCGCACCGAGATGATCCCTTCGTGCAGCGCGAAGCCCTGTGCCCAGGCTGTATCCGGCTGTGTCAGCGGGCCATCGCGGAGGGCAAGCTCGTGTCCTGGCCACGGTGGACGTCGCCCGCCAGCGAAACCGACCCGGCATGACGCGCCACGTGGTCCAGTTCTCCGGCGGCATCGGCAGCTGGGCCGCCGCCCAGCGTGTAGCCGCCGAGCACGGGACCGACCGGTTGACTCTGCTGTTCGCCAACACGCTGGTCGAGGACGACGACCTGTACCGGTTCAACCGGGACGCCTCCGACCAGCTCGGCGTCGACCTCACCGTGGTCAGCGACGGCCGCACCCCGTTCGAGGTGTTCCGCGACGTCCGTTTCCTGGGCAACGCCAGGATCGCCCCCTGCTCGTACTGGCTCAAGCAGAAGCCCTGCCGCGACTGGCTCACCACCCACGCCGACCCGCGGACCGCCATCGTCTACATCGGCATCGACTGGTCCGAAACGCACCGCATCCCCGGCATCCGGCGGGGCTGGTCACCCTGGCGGGTTCGCTTCCCGATGGCCGAGCCGCCCTTCCTGACCAAGGACCAGATGCTCGACGCCGCCCGCGCCCTGGGTATCGAGCCGCCCCGCCTGTACGCCGAGGGCTACCGGCACAACAACTGCGGTGGGAGCTGCGTACGGGCCGGACAGCGGCAATGGCTTCACCAGTTGCGCACGCATCCCGACCGCTTCCTGCACGCTGAGCATGAAGAGAACCGGCTGCGCGCCGAACTCGGCGACGTCGCCATCCTCAAGCAACGACGGTCCGGCGTGACGTATCCGCTGCCGCTGGCCGAGCTACGCCGGCGAGCCCAGGCTGCCTGACGCCCTCACGCCGGTGGCCGGTGCGACCCCTTCCATGGGGCAGATCGGGGGCGCTGACCTCCTCGGCAACCTCGTCGGGAAGGTGGACACCGAGGGCCGAACACAGGGATTATCCGGACGGGCTGGCCACCGTACCGCGGCCGGCCTGTTGCGGGGCGCAGAGGCTGCGCTCTTCCCTCGTCACTCAGTCGCTTCGCTCCCTCGCTCCTCAGTCCAGAGCACAGCCCGCCCCTTGAGGCCGGCCGCTTGAAACGCGCGCCGCCGTACCCCGGCCGGCGGGCGCCGTCGTCACTACTGGCCGACCCGGTGGTACCTCGCCGTAGCGGGTGCGGGAGCCAGCCTTTCCGCACACGGGGCGCTCGCTGCGCTCGCGTCGTAAGCGATCGGCCTGCGGCCGACCCCGTGCGCGGCGCGTTCACTTCGGCTGCACGTCGGCTCCGCTGGCGCTGCGTCTCCGTTTCGCCTCAGCTCACGCGCTCAGCTCACGCGCTCAGCTCTACGCCGAGCCGCTCCAGCCGGGAGCGGATGGCGCTGCGGCTGCGGCCGAAGGCCTGTGCCAAATCTCGGATGGTGGCGCCAGTAGCTGCGGCGAGGTCCTTGAGCCGCTGGTCGTCCTCGGCCGTCCAGGGCCGGTGCGAGTTGCTGTGCGTGCGCCGCCGCTCCTGCAGCGTTGGTGCCGGCCGGTTACCGGATAGTGCGGCCATGCCGCCGGTCAGTAGCTGGGCGAGCACCGGCACGTCGGCCGCGGGGACGGGCTGCGCGGTTTGCCAGTCGACCAGCAGTTGGCCGTCGGCGTCGTTCCCGCGCATCTCGATGTGCAGCCGGTCGTCATCGACGGTCAGGGTCAGCTCGTAGCGGTGGCCGTCGTGCTCGGCCTGCAGGCGTACCTGCGACATGGAGGGGGACACAGATTCTCCTTCAAAGGGGGCATGAGGTCACTGGTCGAAGACGCGCTTCGGCAGCTGGCCTCGATCCGCGGACTCGGTCAGGGCGGGCCGGTCGCCGGTGGTGAGCTCGGGCACGTATTTATAGATGGTGGAGCGGCTGACGCCGAGGAGCCGGGCGATGCTGGAGACGCTGTTGCCCGGGTGGGTGAGCAGGTCGCGGGCGTGGCGGATCTGCTCGGGGGTCATCGCGGGCGGGCGGCCCAGGCGCTGACCGCGCATCCGGGCGGCCTCCAGGCCCTCGCGGGTGCCCTCGACGATGAGTTCGCGGATGAACTCGGCCAGCGCGGCGAAGACGTGGAAGACCAGCCGACCGCCGGGTGTGGTGGTGTCCAGCGCCTCGTGCAGGGAGCGGAAGCCGATACCGCGCTTGCGCAGTCCAGCGACGATGGAAATGAGATCTTGCAGGGAGCGGCCGAGCCGATCCAGGGAGGGCACCACGAGGGTGTCCCCTTCGCGAAGGTAGTCCAGTGCCTTCCACAGTTCTTCGCGTTCGGCGTTCTTGCCGGACTTCTTGTCGGAGAAGATCCGCATGCAACCGACGGCCTGGAGCGCGGTGATCTGGCGGTCCAGGAGTTGGCCGGCGGTGCTGACCCGGGCGTAGCCGATGAGGGCGCCGGTCGCCTTCGCGGGCACGGAGGCCAGAGGATCCTCGACGACGAGATCGGCAGCGAGGTTTTCGGCATCCTCGGCGGCGGGTGGGATGATCGTCACCGCGCCATAGTATGAGAAACGGTGCCGTCGGAGTTGTTGGACACTCCGACTTTTCGACATGTTTTTTGGACATCTTGGCGGGGTTGATCTTGGGATCCGGGTGTCGATTTCCGAAGCCCTCTGCACGGATGTCTGAAGTCGTGTGCACACCCAGGTGGGCCGCCTGCCGCCGTCGAGCATGGAGGCGCTGACCAGTGGGGCCCGAGGGAGCACGGCTCCGTGCAAGTGAGCTCACCCTCGGGTCGCGCGTCGCTGGTCAGATGGGCAGCACTACAGAGGCGACGTAGCTGCCTTAAGGTGTCGGGCCACGGTCAGCAGGTCGCGGGTGCGGAAGTATTCCGCTGGGTCGTCGTGGTAGAGCGCGGGTTGGAGGCGGGCATCGAGCTGGTCGATGCAGTCGGCCAGCAGCCGGCGTTGCCCGGGGGGTAGATGACCCTCCGTATCGAGGCATGTCTGCACGCATGCACGAAGGTTGTGCGCGAGCTTGTCGTCGTCGGTGAGCAGGATCGACAGCCGTCGCCGGTGCCAGAAGGACACGGCATGCAGCGCTGCCTCCCGGCGCGCTCCATACCAGTGCCGGGGGGCGTACGGATTGATGTCGTTGGGGTGGGGGCTTCGCTGACCGCGCTGCTTGGCCTCTCGTCGGGCGGCCGCGTAGGCACGCTTGGCCTCCTGCCAGGCCGAGCGGCTGGCCTCCAGCATGGCCAGGGCCCTCAGCAGGGCGGCCTCCTCGGTGCTGAACGGCCCGGCTTTGGCGTGCAGGAAACTCAGGGTCGCCTCGAAGCCGATCGGCCGATAGAGCTGTACGCACGAGCGAAGCGCAGATACCCGACGCTGGTGAGGCAGGGCGGGGTCGCGCACCTGGCGGGCGAAGGTGCCGAAGCTCATCTGGTCGTGTTCCGCATCCGCTCCAGCACCCGGTAGACGGTGGCGCGGCCGACAGCGAACACCTCCATCAGGTCGGCGATGGTGTAGTCGCCGGTGGCGTGCATGCGGACCAGTTCGGCCTGCTGCCGTGTGGTCAGCTTGGGGGCTCGGCCCTTGAGCCGGCCGCGTGAGCGGGCTATGGCCATGCCCTCACGGGTGCGCATCTTGAGCAGGTCGGCCTCGAATTCGGCGAAGACGGCCAGCATGTTGAAGAACAGCTTCGACATCGGGTCGGATGGGTCGTAGACGCTGCCGCCGAGCGACAGCCGCACCCCGTGGGTGACCAGGGTGTCGCCGATGTCGCGGGCGTCGGGGACGGAGCGGGCGAGCCGGTCGAGCTTGGGCACTACCAGCGTGTCGCCGGAGCGGACGGCTGCCAGGGCTTGGTCGAGTCCGGGCCGTTCGCGGTTGGTGCCGGTGAGTCCCTTGTCGAGGTAGATGCGGTCGTCGGCGACGCCGAGGGAAGCAAGGATTTCGCGCTGGGCGGTGAGGTCTTGGGCGACGGTCGAGCATCTGGCGTAGCCGATGAGTTCTCCCACCCGACTACCGTACCGTTTAGCCCCCATCACCGGACATTTTTGCGGACTACCTATCTGAGACGTTAGGGCGGCGTGCCGAGCTGCGCTTCGATGATCTCCGCGGCCGCGCACCCTGATGTCCGGTTGAGGTTCCTCTAACGGACACGTTGGGAGGGGGCGAAACGGCCGGGCTCGGGGTCGGGAAAGAAGGAGGCGGGAGATGCCCTGGCCGATTTATGAAGGCGCGTTTCCGGTCATACGCCTCAGCGCGCGAGCGGCCCCGCCGCGTCACCAGCAGCGCATGTCCGTCCAGGTGTCGTCGTACATCCCGTCCAGGTCGATGATCACTGAGTTTGTGGCAGAGGTGCCATCCACGCGGGTGCCGGGCTCGTCGAATGGCGTCCAGCCCACGACCTCGTAGTCGCCGAGGTCTCCGTCGGGGTCCTCGATCTTCGCCTGGCGATAATGGTTCAGCACCTCTTGGATAGGCCGGTCGGTGGAGAGTTCGAAGCGGATGGTGTACCAGCAGTCGCCGGAGTCACCGCTCACCTCGACCTGCAGGGCGAAGTACCCGAAGTCCGTTCCGGGCGGCAGCGGATACTCCTGGATGCGGTCCACCATGCGCGCCAGCCGGTGGTCATTGATCCACACCGGCGCCATGACGATCGCCGCGAGCAGCAGGAGCGGCATTATCGGCAAGGCCAGGCAGCCGATCCGGCGAGCGATTCGTGAACGTCTGGACTCTTGCGGTGGTGTGGGTGCGGGCGGGTCCCGGGGGATCGACATGGATCACATGATCACGTACCCGTTCCCACTCGCATAAAGTCCCGCTCTGCTCGAGATGGATATCGCACCGTCGCGAGTTCGCGTCTTCTGCGATCTCGCGACGCTCTCCTCCCGTCTGCGGCCAGTTGCACTGCGGTGGCCGCCGCGTGCAACATCGCTTCCTGCCGGGGGCGGGCTCAGCCGCTCGTACGGCCGCCAGAAGGACAGGCCGGCCCGGAACGGCAGATCCGCGGCGTCCCAGATCTGGTGCAGGAGGGCGGCTCGAGCGCCGGGGAAGCAGGTCCGACACGACGCCTCACCCGCACGCCACCGGCCCAGCAGCACGTACACCTGACACCGCGAGATCCCCAGTTCGGACGCCACCGCATCCGCAGCGGCCAATCCCACCCGCGGCTCGGCAGCCTAGCCGGCCGATCACCTCGGCCTGGCATACCGCCACGTCCCACGACTCGTCCCAGGCGGTCAGCACGCCCCGCTCAATAATCTGCGCCTGCCCGCCGTCCATGCCGGGACCTCCGGACGGAAGGCGAAGTGCTCGGCCGCGACTGAGTCTAGCGGGCATGTCCTACGCGGTCGAGGATCCGACGATCCACCCGAGGTACGTGACCAGGCCCGCCGCATCCCGGGATGTCGCGCGGTGCCGCGCCGCTGTCAGCCCGTGGTGTTCCGCTCCGGTCGAAGCTCGCAGGCACCGGACTTCCGCACAACCCCGGCTTTCGCTGCGCTCACCCCGCCCGCCCACAGATCTTTTGCTGGCGCAAAACATCTTGGCCGGGCCCGGCCGCCGGGGATTGCGCTCCCGCCCTCCACGCCTGCGCTCACTTCCTCCGTCGGAACACAGACGGGCACCCAGCTGAGGGCGTCCCGCACAACAAGGGAGCGGCTATGACCCCGGACACCACCCCTGACCAGCCTCGCCGAATCACCCCCGGACGCAGGTTGCGCCAGCTGATCACCTTTCTCCTGCGCGCCTGGCAGGGCCACCGCCTGCCCCGGCCCACTCCGGTCGGCGCAGCCGACCTGGCGATCATCGATCAACTCGGCCTGGCCCTCATTCAGCTGGTGCAGACCTACCCGGCCAGCTTCGCCCCCGACGTCGAGGCGGTCCTGATCGTCGAACGGCCGGAGCGTGAGCGCCGCTACATCATGCCGCTGCAGGTCAGCGAGACCATGCGGCTTCACCACCTGATCACCATGGAGCTGACCACCCTGCGCAACGCGGCCCCCGGCGGCAGTAACCAGTGCGCGCACTGCCGCGGCTCCGGCCTCGCGGCCCCGTTCTAAAGAAGTGCCCTGCCCGCGCCGGGCGAGCCTGGCGCGGGCAGACGCTCCGGTGCAGGTGCGAGAAGTAGGCCGGACCGGCTGGTCGCCGTACCGCGGCGGGCCTCGGAGGGGCGGGCCGCTTGAAACATGCGCCGCCGTACGTTGATCCCGCAGGGCACCTTCGTCACTACTCGCCGACCCGAATGTGCCTCGGCGTAGCCGGTGTGGCCCTTCCCTTCCTTTTCCAAGTGGTAGGGGTTTGGCTCTCTTACGGTGCAGAAGGTAGAGCGCTGTGTCATTTGACGCGATACCTCTCTTGTCGCATCTCTTACTATTTGTCACACTCTTATCAAGATCGATAGCCGGAATGGACCAAGGTATCTATGAAGACACGTCCTATTCGTAGCCGTGTTGGCGGCCAAGGGTGTCGTGTCCGAATGTGCTTTGCGACGTTCGGGCCTGCCCTGTGAACGGCCGGCGAACGTCCGGATTGGTCCTGCACCAGGACGGATCTAACAGGAGAAGAACGGGCCGATGATCGATAGAGAGGACGCCGTACGCTTGATCGAAGAGCTGCTCCGTGCCGAGGAGTGCGAGTGCGTGAATGACGGCCACGTGCTCTCCCTTGCGATCGCTCAAGTGATCGACCACCCATTCGGCTGGATCGTCAGCTATCAGTCCCAGGCATACCTCCGCAGCGGCAACGCCAGCGATCTGCTTGTTGGCAACGGTCCCTATCTAGTTGACCGCGATGACGGCAGCATCCACCTCATTCCGGTTACCGACTACGTCACCGGGCTCTGGGAAGACGAGTATGAGCGGCGCATCAAACCCATCGATTCTGTCGAGAACGACCTTCATCGTGACACCCCGTTCGCGATCGAAGTTCGTGAGGCGCTGGCACGGGAGGGGCGGGGCGCCGCCATTCGCCTCCTCCGGCGACGTGCTCCCAGCCTGAACATGACCCAAGCCCGTGACTACGTTGCCGCGATCGGGGCCCGCGCACGCCCGACAGCTGAGTTGATCGAACTGGTCCGGCCATCCGAACCGGTCTCACCCCGGCTGGGAATCATGACCATCACGGGCCCTCTCCTGTCGGCCGCCGACCCTCCTGAACCCGGCTCGGCAGGGGCGACACCGAAATGAAGAGTAAGTCCGAACGAACAGACTGACGGCTGTTCACCTTGACCTTGCATACGGCGGCTCAGCTCTTCGGGCGGTCGCAATCCTCAAGGGGAACGGACACGAAGGAGGTGGATCGCGTTGGCTTGGGTGAGCGTGATCGGACCCTCCATGGAGCAGGTGGAGTACCGGCTGCAGGACGGTGCCGGGTGCGGTGCGCATCGCGATGATGACCGGGCTCAGGGCCTGCCGGGGCAACCGCACGAACGGATCGCCTACCGGCCGGCCGACGAACGCGGGCTGATGTGGATCGGCCAGGGCCTGTGCGAGTTCGGCATCGTCCCTCAGACCCGGCTCACCTCCGACCAGTACGGGACCGCGCGCGCCCTGATGGACGGCGTACATCCCTGGAGCGGCGAGGTCCTGGTGCCCGCCAAGCACGTGATCGACCCGCGAGCCAAGTTGTCCGCCGCACCGCTTTTGGCGGCCATGGAAGCGGCTGCGGCCGAGCAGGGCGCCACGGTCCAGACGCTGTTATCCGACCGTCCCGCGGTGGCCAGGCGAGTGGCTCGCATGGCACGCGGTATCGCCCGGCAGGGCGAGGCGCATCTCATGACCGTCACCGACATCGAGCAAGTCGCCCGTGCCGCGGGTATCGATCCGGAGCAGGCGTACACGGCTGACGAACTGGACACCGCACGCCGCTGGCGCAAGGCCCGAGTACGCATCGGCAACCGCGGCTACGACCTGACCCTGGACGTCACCAAGAGCATGTCGGTGCTGTACGGGTTGGCCGGGCGGGAGTTCGCCGCTGAGCTGGAGGCGGTGTTCGCTGACGCGGTGGTCGAGACCGTCACCGCCGTGGAGGGCTGGGCCGCCTATGGCCTTCGCGGTCACCAGGGCGACGGCCAGTTGGCTGAGAGGGCGGAGTCGACCGGCCTGCTCGGGTGGGTGATGTGGCACCGTACCGCCCGGCCGGTGGACGGAGCGGCACCCGACCCGCATCTGCACGCACACGTGACGATCGCGAACATGGTACGCGGTCGCGACGACGGCCGGTGGTCGGCGATCGGCGCCGGCGGGCGAGACGTCCACCGGCATGCGCACGCCGCTGACGCTCTCCTCAAGGCGCGCATCCGCCGGGTGCTGACCGAGCGGTACGGCATTGCCTGGAGCCGGGATCAGCACACCGGCGCGTGGGAGATCTCGGCCATCCCGGAGCGGGTACGCGTCCTGTTCTCCAAGCGGGACGGCCAGGTAAAGGCGTTGCTGGCGCGGCTGGGCAAACCCTATGACGAGGCCTCGCGCGAGGCCCGCAAAGTGGCTTCGGCGGAGAGCCGCCAGCGCAAGCAGGACGATGTCGACGAAGTGGACCTGCGTGCCGACTGGCGCCGACAGTTGGCGACCGACGGTATCGACGCGGACGCGCTGGTGCAAGGCTCCCGGGAGGGCGCTGGGCTACCCCCACGGCCGGGAGCGGAGCAGATCGCCGCATGGATCTGGCGCGCTGAGGGTGGTCTGACCGCGCATCGCAAGGTGGTCACCCGCGCTGACGTGCTGGCCGCGGTCATCGACGCGCTGCCCGACGGAGTGGCGGATGTGGCCGAGGTCGAGGCGCTCACCGACGAGGTCCTGCAGAAGGCGCCCGCAGTGGAACTGCCCGAGTCCGGGGCGAGCCACCTGAGCAACGCGGAACGTTTCACCTCCCAGGATGTCCTGGCCGCCGAGAACGCGATCTTGGCCAGTGTGCGGCGTAGATACGACAGCGGTGTAGCGGTGCTCGACGGTCAGACCGTGCGCATGGCCGTCGACGCCTTCCAGGTCGGCAACGCCGTGGAACTTTCGGCCGAACAGCGCGGCGCCTTGGATCGGGTGCTGACCGGCGGGCACGGTGTAGAGGCGGTCATCGGTGTGGCCGGCGCGGGCAAGACCACGCTCATGGCGGCCGTCAAGACCGCGTTCGAGGCGCGCGGCATGGTGGTGCGCGGCGCGGCCACCGCCGCGGTGGCGGCAGCGAACCTCACCGCCGAGTCCGGCATCGCCTCGCACACCATCGCTGGCTGGCTACGACGCATCCGTGATCCCGACCGGCCGGGACTGCGCGGGGTCGACGTGCTGGTGGTCGACGAGGGCGCGATGGTGGATGATCGCGAGCTGGCCGTGCTGCTGGAGGAGGCCGAACGCACCGGTACCAAGGTCGTGCTCGTGGGCGATCCGCTGCAGCTGCGCGCGGTGGGCGTCGGCGGTGGCTTCGGCGCGGTGCATCGCCAGATCGGCGGATTGACCCTGCGGGAGAACCGCCGCCAGCGGGATCCGCTGGAACGCAAGGCGCTGGAGCTGTGGCGGGCCCACCAGCGGCAGGAGGCCTTGGACGTGTGGAGCCAGGGCGGGCGGGTGCGTTCCGGGCGCGGCGCTGATGACACCATGGCTCAGCTCATCGCCGACTGGGCGGCGGCCAGGGTGCCCTATCTCGTGGGCAGTCGCGAGGCGATGCACGACGAGCTCGCCGGGGTGCTCGTACTGGCCGGCACCAATGAAGCCGTCGAACGGCTCAACCTGGCAGCTCGAGCGGTACGGCGCGAACTCGGCGAGATCACTGGGCCGGAGCGCACCTATCGGATCGCCGGCGGTCGCAGCGTCACCCTGGCGGTCGGCGACCACGTGCGAGTACGGCGCAACGACTATCGGGTGCGGCGCGGCGAGGGCGAACTCAACGTGCTCAACGGATACCGCGGCAGGGTGGCTGCCGTCGACGAGCGCGGCCGGGTGCAGGTCGAGTGGCGTCACACCGGCCCGGACGGGCCTTCCCTGGTCAACGAGTGGATCAGCCCCCGCTACATCGCCGAGGGCGGCCTGTCGTACGGCACCGCCCTGACGGTGGCCGCCGCGCAGGGCCTTACTGCCGAGCACGCCCTGGTCTACGGCATGGGCCTGGATCCGCACACCCTGTATTCGGCGATGGCCCGCGACCGCGCCACCGCGCGCCTGTACCTGCCGCTGGAGCTGCTGGAAACCGAGGCGGACCGGGCGCGTCACGGCGAGGTCAGGGGAGAGGCGGACGAACTGCAGCGGGCGATGGTGGCCTATGCCGCCACCTTGCGGGGCGACCGTACCGACAAGCTCCTTACGCCCGAGCCTGAGCCACTCGCCCCGCACGCGGCGAGTGCGTTGGAGCATGACATCAGCCGCCGCCGGGATGCGGAGCGCAAGACCGATCGAGAGGTGCTTCACGATGTCGGCATCATCCGGAGGTCTGCTACTGACGAACGGTCGCGTGATGCCGAGCAGGAAGCCCGGATGGCTGTGCGCCGGGCGGCCGCTGCGCTGGCCTTGGCTCAGTCGGAGTACGGGGTCGGGTTGCTGCCGGACGTCGAACTCGAGGAGCGCCTTGACGAGCTGGGCCGGAAGATCTCCGCTGCGGAGGCCGAAGCCCGGACGGCCGAGCAGGACAGGCAGAGCTACGCCGAAGCCGGAGGTGGGCCCTTCGAGCTTCGATTGATCGCCAAGCGCGACCACTTGACCGAGCAGATCCACCGGATCGAGGCGGCGTCTTCGACTGCTGAGCGAGCGCATCAGGCTGTTGGCGCGATGGAGGACAACCGAGAGCTCAACGAACTACGTCAGCGTGAACACGACCTCACCGGCGAGCTCGATGCGCTATGGGGTCGGGCGCGCCGTCGCGAGTTGGAGACTGAGCTGGGAGGCATACGGGAACGGCAAGCCCAACTGCAGCAGCGTCATCACGTCCTCGTCGAAAACATGACGCAGCTACAAAGGGATGCTCAGCAAGCGGCTGAACAGGCACCGCCAAGGGCCGCGTGGCCGCTGGTGCGGCGTCGCTATGACGACCTGAATCGCGACTTCGCCACCGCTCAACGCGGTGCTCGCACTCAGGACATCAATGATGCCGTGCAGCGAGCGGAGGCCGCTCGCAGGAATCGTGCACTTCTTCAGCAGGAGCGCACTGTTGTTCAGCAGGAGGTCGTCCGACGTGCCGAAATGTCGCCTGAGCGGCGCGACATCGAACAGGCTGTGCGCGTGGAGTACGTCGAACTTGTACAAGCCCGCTTCGAGCGAGGTACGGACCAGTCGCGTAATGAGCACCGGGTTGAACGGGAGCAGACCGAGCAGTCCCGATTGCTCGATCGTGAAGGAGGGAGCCGCGATCAGGGGCACGGGAGATAGGCAGGCCGAGAAAATATCGGGGCCTCCAGCGCAGAGGGGTATCGACTGCCGCTGTCCCCCTGGCAACCGCTGCGAAAGTGCCTAAAATCAGGGTCAGACGGCCACATAGTGCCAGGTCACGGAGCATGCCCCCACGGGCGTGGGGACGGGGCCATCAAGCGCGGCCGTGCGCTCGGCATCATAGGTTCACCCCCACGGGCGTGGGGACGGGACGTGGAGACTGGAGATCTGCCGGTTCACCCCCACGGGCGTGGGGGTGAACCGGTGCCGGCGGTGACAGGGGCAGGTCCCCATCGCCCGTCCCCACGCCCGTGGGGGTGAACCGGCATCCGCATGAGCGAGTTCGTGCCCGTGCCCGTGGTCCCTGTGGACGGACATGAGGTTCTCCTGGTGGGTGGCCACGAGCATCCTGGTACACGGCCAGGAATTCTCCTGGTGGGCGGCCAACACTTCTGAGGGCCCATGGCCACCGTGCTTGAGCGGAACCAACCCAAGGAGGAGCCTGGCAAGGCCGTGACGATCGCAGACGACAGCGTGCCGCCGCCGATGGTCAGGGCGATGCTCGATGCCGCAAGGCCTCCTTCGTCGGCCTCACGGCATCGAGCATCGCCCACCGGCTTCCGTTGGGCCGCCGATGTGGGCCAGATCCGAGTTTGATGCCACAGCCGATGCCTTGCGGCGATTGGTCGCCGGGCTGGGGTCCTCCTCGTGATCGGAAAACGTCGTGATCGATCGCTACCCTGTCGTCTCCGCTTATCGAGGAGGAAGCGCATGAGTCCGGTCGCGGGCGAGATGATCGACTACTACATACAACTGGTGAAGGATCTGGAACGGGTGCAGGATGGCAGCACCAGCGCGATGTTCTGGATGGTGGTGCGCGGGCGAGATGTGTCCCTCACGGTCGCCGATGTAGCCCGCCGGCTGGGCGCCGACCCCGACACGGCGGTTCCCCGCACGGTGCTGGAACTGGGGGAGCATGTCGTGCTGGAACAGAGCGACCATGGTGTGATCGTGCTGACGCAGTGCGCCTATCCCAGTGATCCTGAAATATGGGTTCGCCTGACCGAGAACGCGCAGGCGTGGGGTGTCTGGTGGCTGATCAACGCTGCGAACAGGTTGTTCTACGCCGCCGATGGGCAGCTTGTCACCGAGCTGGACACCTTGTATCCCGAGTCTTCAGGGTGCGCCGGCCAGAACCCTCGTGCGCTGGATTCCTACCTGGGCGCGCTGCGCGCTCTTGCCGACCAGAAGAGGGCCGACGACCAGGCCGGTGTGACACCCTCCGCTCCATACCCTGAGTGGGAGACCGCGCTGGCGACCGTGGAAGCGATGACCGGCGTGCGCTTGGACATCGACCGGTTTACCCGGGAGCAACAGTCGGTCCGCGCTCGCGGGCTGGGGTGATCTCCTCAGCGTAGTAGCCAGCTGAGCACTCAGTCCGGGCGAGAATCGGCAAGGTGGTACTGGCCGTCCACCGGGATTTCTCCTGGTCGGCGGCCATATGAGTCCGGGCTGATGGCCATGCGCTTCCTGGCCGGCGGCCATCGGAAATCCTGGTAGATGGTCAAGGAAATCACTCGATCATGCCCATGTGCCGCAGTACGGTCTAACACTTGGCCGGATTGAAGAGGGGAACCGCAATGAGCTCCGCCACCTACGTCGAACCTGCTGAATCCGAACCCGAGATCGCGCTGGTCGGCGGTGACGTCACCGAGGGCGTCGTGCGCGTCGGCGACACAGTGCGGCGTCCGGTCGGCTTCAACGCTCCGCTCGTCCATGCCTTGCTCCGCCACCTGGAGGTGGTCGGGTTCGCGGGTGCTCCGAGATTTCTCGGCATTGACGCGGCCGGACGTGAGGTGCTGACGTTCGTCGCTGGCGAGGTCGCCGGACGGCCGAGGCCTGCCTGGATCGCCGACGAGGAGCGGTTGGCTTCGGTCGGCCGCCTCGTCCGGGCCTACGACGACGCGGCCGCCGGTTTCGTCCTCCCTGAAGGGGTCCGGCCTTTCTCGGGGCTCACGGAACTCACCGAGCAGCCGGACATGCCGCCCGCACCGCCCTATCCGGCCGAACTGGTCGGGCACATGGACTTCACGCCTGACAACATCGTGTTCCGGGACGGCGAGGCCGCTGCGCTCATCGACTTCGACATGGCCAAGCCGGTATCCAGGGTCGACGAGGTGTGCAACGCAATGCTCTATTGGGCTCCGCTGGGTGATCCCGTCGACGCCGATCCGCTGCTGCAGAACGTCGATGCGCCGCGCCGCTGCCGGATCCTCGCTGACGCCTACGGGATGTCGGATACGGATCGTTCCCGGCTCGTCGAGGTGGCCGTACTGCGATCAAGGCGGGCGTGGTTCTCGATGAAGCAGATCGCCGAGGCGCAGGGCGGGGGTTGGGCGCGGATGTGGCAGGAGGGCGTCGGCGATCAGATCAAGCGGCGGGAGGCGTGGTTGGAGCGAAACGACGTGCTGATCGAAACGGCGTTGACCGCCCCATAGGTTCCGCGACGGGAGCAACGACAATCTCACTGGCATCGGACAAGCGGTTCCGAAACGCGGTGACATCGATTTCGCCCGAAGGGGCCCGCCCCGGAACCGACCGGCGAGCGGACCTACTTCTCACCCACGAAAGCCACCCGCCAGGAAGCTACCTGGCCACCCAGCAGGAGTTTTGACCGCCGCCAACCTGGATCAGGTTGGCCGCCCATCAGGAAAACCTCGTGTCCGTTCACAGTCCCCACGCCCGTGGGGGTGAACCGTCACAGACGTCGATCAATGCCTGGCCATCAGTAGTGACTCAATCGGCTGCTCATCCGGAGCCTGTCGTGGTCCTATACCGTTCAGCCGCCGAGAGACTCCCGTCGGTCAGGTCCGTCTGAGGTCTGAGCGTAAGGCGGCAGGAGCGTGCTGGCAGCCCTGCTCAGCACCGAAACCTCGGCTGCGTCATAGAGGTGAGGGCGACGAGTGATCCAACCGACGAGGCGTGCCGCCCGTAGCAGAGTCGCTCCACGATTGGTGATGACCCGGTGGCGAGGCAGGCGGGAGCCGTGTACCGAGATGACCGCCGCGACCTGGACGCGTCGCCCCGCTGCTTGGCTGAGTACCTCGCTCGCCCGGCGGGCCTCGAAGTGGACCGGACGCACCACCTTGTCGAGCGGCGTCCGGCCGATCCACAGCGTCCCTGCGGCCGCTCGCACGGTGGTGCGACGGTGCCACTTCTTGGAGTCGATGACGAACACGCCGGTCGGCCCGATGACCAGATGGTCGATGTTCGCGTTGCTGCGCGGCACTGCCAGGTCGTGTAGCACGGTGTAGCCGGTCAACTCGAGTTTGCGCAGGTGGCGGGCCGTGGCGCGTTCTCCCGCCGCACCCTTGCGCCAGGCTGCCGCCGGCGAGTGCGTACGGAACTGATGGACCATGGTGATCAGTGAAGCGAGAACGGCGGTTATCAGTCCCAGCCAGACGGTGCTCATCCACGCCACCAGCCCACCGGCGGTGATCGCGACGGCCAGGCGGACCAGCAGCCGGCGGGGGCGGCCCGCAGTCCAGAGGGCGTGGTAGCGGGCACGGGCGGACGCGCCGGCGGATGAATATGGACGCGGCATCGCAAAGTCCTCCTCGGCGTCGCCGACAGGACCCTTCAGGGTACGGATGGCGACCGACAAGTCTCGCCCTCGTCCGCGGGTGCTACAGCAGTCTCAGCTCGGTGATGGTGCGGTCGACGGTGTCGGCGTCATCGCGTGGAGGGCCGTCCGGTTGGTGGCTCTGGCCGCAGGGCCGCATCCGGATCTGGAGGCGTTCGACGGTGCTGGGCCGGACCCGGTCGAGGTAGTAGGCGGCGTCGCTCGAGGTGGCGCCGTCCCAGGTGTACGCGGTTCGCCAGGCGCAGTACAGCATGGAGAGCTCTTCGATGACGTCCCAGTGGCGTGGCCAGCAGCTGAGGATGGCCCGCTGCGCGTCCGGCCAGGCGAACAGCACGTCGCGGACCCAGTCCGCCAGCTCGGCCAGGCGATCGGCCTTCTCCTCGTGCGGCATGCGGGGCCAGCACCAGGGGCGCGGGGCGCTTCCAGGCGATGGCTTGCCGCTGGAGGGCTTGGGCCGGCTGGAGGACGCCTTCAGCTGGGCGACGGTGTGGGCGAGCTCTTCCAACTCGGCGGCCAGGCCGGTGATGATCTCGGGACGGGCGCTGTCTCCGCCGTCGTCACGATGGCCGGTCACTGGCGGTCGTCGTCCGGATCGGCGTGGCGGACGTGCCAGGGCCGGGCAAGACGAGGGCCACGCCTGGTGGCGGGCAGTTCGAGAGGGCTGCTGGAAGACGCCAGGGTAGGCGCCGACGGTTTCAGAGGTGGCAGGGGCACCTCGCCGTTCTTGCGCCAGCGCTTGTAGTCGGCGCGCTTCCAGATCTGCTCGATACGGACGATGGTCGGCGTGGCGTTGCGGCGCAGGACCAGGGCACGCCAGGTGGGAAGCCTGCGAGCCTGCTCGGGCGGCAGCACGGGGACGTTCTCCCAGCGGCGGGTGCGCAGCCGCCTGCCCGAGCCGTCGACCGAGTTCTCCCAGTACGGCAGCGCGATCTCGCCGCACAATTCGGACATCGTCTTCAGGTCCTCCGGGTCGGAGGTGGCGCCGAACAGCATCTTGGCCTTGGCGTTGTTCCAGATGGTCCTGGCCCCTTCCGGACCCCATTTCTGACGGAACTGCGCATGGGACTGGCCCGCGACGACGAAGACCAGGCCGGAGCCGGCGGCGGTGGCCAGCCAGCCGGGCAGCCTCGGGATCGGGCACACCTCGGGCGCCTCGTCCAGGACGAAGAGCACGGGCGGGTCCATCCGACGGCCGGGGCGGCGGGAGGCGAGCTGGCGGGCGCGGTGGTGGATCTCGGCCACCAGCGTGGTGAACAGCACGGGGATAGCCGGGGTCACGTCATCGCCGGCGATCAAGTACAGAGTTTCGCGGCGGCGCAGCAGATCGTCCAGGTCAAGGCCCTCGCCGGGGGTAGGACAGATCATCCGGGCGATAGCCGGGTCGTCCATGCAGCGCAGGACCTGCCGCAGCGTCAGGAAGATGCTGTCGCGCGTACGGACGTGCAGGGTGTGGTAGCGGCGCACCAGGGCGGCGGCGCGGTCGGTGTCGAGCCCCGGCCGGGGCCGGGCGAGGATCTTCAGCGGGGTGGGATCTTCGTCCAGCGCCCAGGCGTAGACCTGCTCCATCGTCAGCCGTTCGAGGGCGGCGGCGTGCATGAGGGAGGCCAGCACCATGGCCGCTTGGTTGGTCCAGAATCCCTCATCGGACACGCCGCCTGTTTCCGCCGCGGCGACCATGTGCGCGGCTCGCCGGAGGGCGGTGGCCTGGTCTTGGCAGCCGTCGACGGGCGACCAGCGGACGGTGGAGGCCCAGGTGCCGAACCCATCAGGGTTGAACAGGTGGACGCGCCGGTGCTCGCCCCGTAGACCCGCGGTCAGCCCGACGATGTCGTCGCGGATGCTCGTGACGATCACCGCGCCCGGCGCGTCCAGGATGCGCCCAGCGAGGTGGGCGGTCTTGCCCTCTTTCTGCGGGGCTAGGCACAGCACACCGTCCTCGAAGGTGGCGTAGGTGCGCATGCGGAAGATCCAGCCTTGCGCCCAGCCGAGGAACAGGGCGATCTCGCGGTGCGGGACCAGGTGGCGCTTCCACCAGCCGCGCAGGGAAGGGCGTGCGTGGCGGGCGACCTTGCGGGCGGCGGGCAGCCCGTAGTGCAGGTAGAGCTCCAGGCGACGAGCGAAGCCCGCGCCTGGGTACAGCCGCAAGCGTAGCCGCCACCAGAGCGCCAGCCCGTGGCGTCGGCGGGGATTACGCAGGCGGTGGACGGCTACGGTGGCCGCCGATGCGGCCAGTAGGACGGCGGCCGCGGTGATGAGCGGCCCTGCTTGCAGTGACTGCTGCCAGGCGTTGTCGGCGGACCCAGTAGTCATCGGTTTCCCTGCGGAGGTCCGTCGTGGCATTCGGCCCAGGTCAGGCAGATGGGCGACTGAGGAGGCTCTTCCGGCCCACCGTGTCGGGGCGTACGAGCACGAGTGCGGGTGGGCGTGGTCGTGGTGCGCACCGTCTTGGTGGCGGTCACGGTGGGCTCGGCGGATGCCCGCCTTTCGGGCGTCTTGGCCGACGGGCTGGGGGATGCGTGCGGCTTGGTGGAGGCGGTCCTACGGGGCAATGCCGAGGTGAGAGTCGGTCTGGGACGGGGCTCGGCGGTGATGGGCGGTGGCTGGCGTGTCGGTGACGTGCGCTGCGCGTACGGGGAAGGTTCTTCGGGTTCGGTGACCTGCTGTCCCGTCGGGATGATGGCCAGCCAGACGCCGATACCGATGGCTGCGGCCAGGGTGACTACCAAAGGGATGATCTTGCGCCAGTCGGTGCGGGCCGGTTCGAACTCGTCCCAGTCGTCGTCTCTGGCTGGTGCCGGTGATGGCAGGGGGTGCAGGCGGCGCGTGTTGACCGGTGTGGGAGGTGTATCGGCGTCTCCATCGTCGGCGGGCGAGCCGGGGGCGGAATCCTGCTGGTCTGGGCCGAGCTCGACGGGGTAGCCGTCGCCGACGTCAGCGAATGCGCTCGGGCCTTCGTAGCCGTCGTAGGGGCGGTCAACGGGCAGGTCTGGGGGGTCGGACGGCATGAGGTGTCGCACCCTTCACACGACGATGAAGATCTCGCTGGCTGCCTTGCCGAGGGCGGCGATGTCCTGGTGGATGCCGAGCTCGGTCGAGCGCGGGTCGAACACCACCGAAAGCCTCTCGCGCAGGTTCTGGCGGATCAGCTGTGACCACATCGGGTTCATCGCCAGGTCGGCGTCGAGCAACCGGTAGGTGTGGCCGCCGTCGACGGCTTTGTGCCCCCACAGAGTCACCGTGGGTGCGCCGACTCCGATCACCGTGCCGATGTAGGCATTGATCTGAGCCGTGGCCTGGGCGTCGTCCCAGGGGGCGGTGGGGCTGCTGTGGGCCAGGCCGTACTCTCGCGAGCTGATCTGGGCCAGGGTGTCCCAGCCGAGGGCCTTGATGCTCAGCCATTGGGCGCGGGTGGCGACCGCGGGTGTGATGAGCTGCTGCTTACCTGTCTTCGGGTCGCGCAGCTGGTGTTGGCGATAAGCGGAGGCGAACAACCCGTTGGAGACGTACACCTGCTCGACGGCGCTCGTCTTGATGTAGCGCTCGACGAGCTTCTTGGTGGTCAGCGGCGCCTTGGCGCGCATGGCCGCGACGCAGGCTGCGGCGGCGCCGCAGCCCAGCTCGGGCACCACCACGCCGATGGCCAGCCGCTTGCCCGGCAGAGCTGCACGAAGTGCGTCGCTCGCCTGCCGCAGGAAGTCCTTGATCTCGTCTTCGGAGGTGAAAGACGTGTAGCCAAGGTTGTCGGCGAACTTGACGCCGATCACTCCTGGCCGCGAAGCCGCGTTGATCAGCGTTCGCAGGGCGGCGCGGAACTGCGCCTGGCCGGCTTTGAAGTCGTCGGCCAGGTCCGATTCGATCCAAATGCGCAGGCGTGCCGTCCGGGCGGCGGTGATCGCCGCGGCGACCGGGTCGCTGGTCGGAGCTGTCCCGCTTGATGTTGGTGTGGCCGACGGGGTGGTCGCCGTGGCGGTTGGCTGCTGGTCGGGCCTGGGAGCCTGGGTCTGGTCCGGTCGCGTGCTCGGCCGGCCCGGGTAGGTGTCGGAGGCCGGCGGCGCGATCGCGGACGGCGCGATGGTGAGCGTGGCCGGCGGGGAGGATGTGGAGCTCATCTTGGTCGGCCTGGCACGGGGAGTGGCCGAGGATCTGGGGCCGGTCGAGGCTGTGGGCGCTGTGGTGCGGATCTGGCGTTTGCCGTTCACGGTCCGTTCGAAGGTGATGGTGCCGGTGGCCATGTTGCGGCACTTGTACCAGCCATCCGGCTGCTGAGCGCAGCTGGTCTGCCCGCCCTTGCAGGCGGTGGTCTTGGACAGGTCGGTCGGCTGGTTACAGCGCACGTAGCGGGGCGGCAGTGGTTGTGCCTGTTCCAGGCGGGCCCCGTCGTCGGTCATCCAGAACGAGGCCACATCGGCGGCGTCCTGTGGCGCCGACAGCCACCGGCACACCACGAACGTGGGGGTGTCGTCCGGCAGCATGTCGCGGCAGGAATCACCGCGTTCGACGGCCAGGGCCTGCTCGACGCCGGGATCGACCGGCTCGCCGGGCGCGGATCCGTGCACCAGGCCGGGCTCGGCGACGGCCATGACCGGCACGCAGACCACCAGAGCCACGACGATGCCCGCGGCGGCGAACCGCTTCTCGCGGCGCGTCATCGCCAGGAAGAATTTTCGGATCTTGTTCATGTCGACGCTTTCTTCTCGGGTCAGCCGTTCGGGCAGTTCGACCAGTGCCCCTGGCGATCGGAGTAGACGGGGCCGCTGGAGATCCAGTAACCCTGGTCGGCCTCCACCGTCCAGGTCACGGTCACCGTCAGCGTTCCGACGCCGGTGGTCGTGCCGGCGGTGGTGCGGCCGTCGCCCGTGCTGGTGCCGCTCCAGGTGAGGGTGACCGTCCCGGACTCGGTGAAGCGGGCACAGCCTGGCTTCTCCCGGGGAGCCGACACCGTGATGCGGGTGCCGTTGACCGAGATGCCGGAGCTGCCTGAGGCGGACACCACCTGGCCGGTTCCGGGCGAGACGTCCAGCGACACCGATCCGGTACGGCCGGAGCCGAGGTTGAGGCTGGAGGGAGAGATCTGCGCGGAGGGGGCGGCGGGTTTGGGCAGCTGCGACTTGGCCGGCGAGGCGCTCGGCTTGGTGGTGGGCTGGCGCGGCGGGTCGTGGGGGCCGGTGGGCGTGGTAGGACCGCCGGTCTTGGTGGGGCGGATCCGGGCCGAGGGAGTACCGGTCATCTGGACGGTGGGGCGCGTGCTCGGCTTGGTCGCGGTCCGGGAGGTGGCCGGCCTGCTGGTCGGAGGCTGGGTGGGCGCGAGCGAGGGCGGCTCCTGTAGGACCGGGTCGACCTCCGGCGGTTGCTCCGTGGTGATCAGAGTGATCGTGCCCACCGGCTGGGGAGCGGCGACCTGAGCGGCCGTTTCCGGCCGAGGGTCGGGTCTGAGGACTGACCAAGCCGTCCCCACCAGGGCGACGGCCCCGACCACCGCGATGATGAGCGCGGCTACCCGCATCGCCGGAAACAGCGGCCGCAGCGTCAGGCGCGCCTCGGGATCGGCCTCATCGGGGCGCTTGTGCCAGAACTCGGAGACCAGGTTGCTGCGCCGGTCCCAGGCGCGGAACTGCTCATCTTCTCGCTGCCGGTCGTCCTGCTGTTCGTCGTGCGGGTGGTGGTCTTCGGGAGAGTGGCCTTGCCCTGCGGATGGGGCGTGCTCGCCGGCCGGTTGCGCTGCAGGCGCTGCGATCGAGCCCGGCGCGGCCATCACCTCGCCGGGCGCCCGCCCCGGTGTCGGCGGGGTGGCGTGCAGCGGGTCGGCAGAAGGGCCCCGCTCGGGCTGGGCAGGGAAGCCGTTTGCCCGCCACAGCCGCTCATCGTGCGACAACGGTTCGGCCACGGTGAACTGGTCGGCCAGATCGTCCGGGGCGTCGCCGATTGGCAGGAGGTCGAGTAACTCGGCCGTCGGAGCGCTGCGGGGGGCCTGCCGACAGATCGAGCAGTCGGCGATGTGGCGGCTGATCTGCGTGCGGGTGAGCTCGCTCAGCGAGGCGATCTCCTGACTGCGGATCAAGCCCGCCAACTGCTCGCAGCCGCCGCCCTTCCGTCCCGCTCCCGCCAGGCCAACGGTGTTCGGAGAGCTTAGCGGGCCCACGTCGGACAGCGCGGCCACCCACGCGTGAAGCTGGTCTGCCGCTCCGGCGGCGAGCAGGTCGACCTGGCCGGGCTCGACGTCGAGAATCAGCGCGATCTCAGCAGCGGTCATCCCGTGCCGCGCCGACAAGTCGAGCACCTCCCGATGGTCGGCCCGCAGACCGGCCAGGGCCTGGCCGACCAGGGCCGCCCGCGGGCCGGGGCGTGACCACACTCTGCTGCCGGCCGGTCTGGCGGCGGCCGCGGTGGCGCGGTGGACCCTGGCCACCGCGTACAGCCAGGCGCGCAGATACTCGTCGCTGACCGGGCGTCCGGCGTGCACGCAGGCCGAGACCAGGGCGCTGGCCAGGGCGAGCTCGGCTTCAGCTGGGAGCAGCGCGGTGCGTAGGTAGTCATACAGCCGGTCGCCGTAGCGGCGCCGCAGGTCCTCGATGACCTCGCGGGCGTCGTGCGGGAGTGAGTGCCACATCGGCTCTCCTATGGATGGGAAGGGCGAAGGGGTCACCGGCGGGCCGTCAGCGTCGCGATGCTCGCGAGGGTGATCGCGGTTCCGAGCAGGTGGTGCATGGCGAGCACGTTGTCCAGCCAGATCACGGCGGTGACCACGCCGAAGATGGGGATCACGCCGGCGTGGGCAATGGACGCCTGGCCGATGGCGTGGTTGTAGAGCACGCAGGGCGCCGCCAGCAGCAGCCCTCTGGCGGCGGAGTGTTGTCCGGAGCTCGGAGCAGGCGGCGCGGTGGTTGAAGAGCCGCCCGCTCGCCGTTCACCCATGGCCTGCCAGCGGGCGGGCCGCCTCCGCGTACAGGTCGGTGGCGAGCTGGATCAGGTCGATCCTGCGGCCGTGCTCGTCAACCGCCCATCGTCCGGGGTCGTGGGTATGCAGGTTGAGCCGGATGCCGCCGTCGGCGTCGCGTACCCAGAGTCGACCCAGCGGGTAGAGCCCGACCAGGTGAAACCGGACGTCGGGCGACTTCGCGCGCAAGGTGCGGGCCAGGGCGCCGGACCGTTGCTGGATCTTGGTCTCGTAGGCGTTCTCCACCGCGATCGCCAGCCGGGAGGCGTGGGGCGTGGAGGCGGCAGCGCGCAGCTGGGCGGCGACGTAACTGAGCTCGGCCAGCTCGACCGGGGTCGTAGGAGGCGCGATCTGCGTGAGCAGCCGCCAGAGCCGGTCCTGGGTGGCGACGAGGTCGACCAGCTCATCGGTCGTCGGTACCCGGCCACAGGACAGGGCATGCCGCAGGTAGGCGCCGACGGTTTCGAGTTCGGCCGAGACCTCCACCTGCATCGGCCGGATCAGTGGTGTGGAGCTGAGGGCAGCTCGCCAGTTTTCGGCGTGCAGCCCGGCCAGGCGGGGATGGCGGGCTGCGACCGCGTCGCACCACTGCAGCAGCAGCCTCGGGGAAACCTCACCACGCTGGGCGGCCCGCAGCAGGATCAGGGTGGTGGCGGTGTGCGGCACATCCAGCACCACACGCACCGGCACCCCGGGCGGGATGCGTGACAGGACTCCAGCCCCCACGGTGGGGAGCCGGGCCGCGGTCTCGGTCTCGGAGATCGTCAGTTCGTCGTCCAGTCGCAGACCCACGACTCGTTCGCCGACCTGACCGTGGCGCAGGGAGGTGATGGAGACGCGGCGGCCGCTCTCGGTGATCAATTGGGCGGCGCGGGTGCTGAAGTGGCATCCGCCCGAGATGAAGGTCACCTCGTGCAGATCATCCACGGCCACGTCGGCGGGCGGGGCGCCGCCGATGAAGACCTGATGAGTGGCATCCTGCAGGCGGAGCCCGCTGTAGGCGGTGACGGTCTCATGGCCGGGGCGCAGGTCGCGCTCGCACACCATGTCGGTCACCGACACGTCGGTGTTCCACAGGTAGCCGAGCAGGCGTTGGTGGCGTTGGGCGGCCCGCGCGGCGGCCTTGCGCAGTGGATGTGGAGCGCCCTCGGCGGATGCATGCCACCAGCCGCCCGTCAGATGCCGCGCCGGAAGCCCTCCCGGGGCGAGATCGATCCGGCTCAGCCTGGCCGCCGACGACGTACCGACCTGATCCAGCACATGGAGGGTCGTCATGACGCCTCCCTGTAGGACCGGGCGGTGGCGTTGTCGGACAGCCGGACGGAGGCGATGCGTGCGTCGATCAGCAGTGGCCCGAGGCGCGGCCCGGCCAGCCAGTCGCCAATCGCCTTGAGATCGCGGCCCTGCCGGACGACGGTCGCCGTACACCCGTAGCCGGTCGCGAGCGCCGCCAGGTCGACCAGGCCGTAGGGGCCGTCCTCGCTGGTGTTGTAGACGACGATCAGAAGGGGGAGTTCGAGCCGTACGGCGGTCTCCAGCTCGGCGGCCGCTCTCAGCGCGCCGGCGTCGCCGAGCGCGGCCACGGCCAGCCGGCCCGGGTTGGCCAGCGCCGCGCCGATGCCACTGGCCAGTCCGAGCCCGGATTCCTCGAAGGCCTGTGAGTAACAGAACCCCTGCGCGTCGGGGATCCGCACCAGGCCGATCGGGTAGCTCATGAAGTCGCCGCGGTCGACGGCGAGTGTCCGTTCCGCTGGCAGCAGCGCATCCAGCAGTTGCGACAGTGTCCGCGGATCGATGCGGCCCTCGATGTGGATCGGGTGGTAGCCGACGTCATGCCAGCTGGACTGCTCGTCGATGCGGCGGTGGATCTCGTCGGTGCGGTAGCCCGAACGGGTCGTGGGCAGCTTCTGCAGCAGGACGCGGGCCGTGGCCGCGGCGTCGCCGGCCACGCCGAAGTCGATGCCGCGGTGGACGCCGAGCATGCCCGGGTCGAGGTCGACCTGCGTCACGTGAGTGCCTGAACCGATGAGGTCGCCGCGGCGGGTGGTCCGCTCGTGCAGCGAGCATCCCCAGCCGATGAGGACGTCCGCATCGTGGATCAGATCGGCGACCGCCGGAGTGGACCAGTCGCCGGCTATCCCCAGATTCCAGTGGCTGGAGGCGAACAGGCCGTGCGCCGCGGCGGACGTGGCGAGCAACGCGCCTGTGCGCCCGGCCAATTCCTCCAGCTGCTGCCCGGCATGGCGGGCTCCACGGCCGGCGATGAACACCGGCCGACGTGCGTCGGCGAGCAGGTCCGTCAGGCGCGTCATGGCCTCCGCGTCAGGCACCGGAGGCGCGGGGGCGCGTAAGTCGCCGAGGGTGGCCAGCAGGTCGTCCGGCGGTGGAGGGCAGGAGGTTGCCAGCACCTGCCGTGCCAGCGTCAGCACCAGCGGGCGGCGCTGGATGCGCGCAGCGTGCAGGGCCCAGGCAACGATGCTGACCGTCTCGGCCGCGTCGGTGACCGGTTCGATGAGCGCTCCGGCGGCGGTCAGCAGCGCCGCCTGCCGGGCCGTGCCGCTGTGGTCGCCACCCGGGGGTTCGCATGCGAGCACCAGCAGAGGAGTACGACTGTGGGCCGCTTCCATGATGCCGGTGATGGCGCTTGTCAGGACCGATCCCTGGGAGGCGACCAGCACCGCGGGCTGGCCGCCGGTACGTGTGTAGGCGTCGGCCATGGTTGTCGCCGCACTCGGGTGCCGGGCGGCGACCACGCGCACGCCCTGCGCGGCCAGGGCGGTGGTGAGCGGGCAGTCATCTACGGCGGCGCCGAAGACGGTGCGGACACCGAGCGCGGTCAGCACCTGGCTGACCGTCTCGGCGACCGAGATCACAACCGCTCCCCGAGGGCCGGGACTGGGCGGACGGACAGGCGCGGTGCGCCAGCCGGCAGAGCATGAGAAACGAACACGAGCATCGCCTTCCGAGTCAGGCCAAAGGGTGGATAAGGGACGGGGCTGTTCAGCGGCTCAGCGTGCGGATCACCTCGCTGGTGGCTTCCACACGGGCGCAGTGCCGGGCCATGTAAGTCAGTGCTGCCCGGTGGTCGTCGGCGCTGAAGGCGGCGATAGCGTCGCCGATGACGAAGGGCTTGATGTCGTGGCTGAAGGCGTCGACGGCCGTGGCCTGGATGCCGATGTGGGCATAGACGCCGCCGAGCAGCAGTTGGTCCCGGCCGGAGGCGCGCATCAGGTTGGCCAGCGGGCTGCGGACGAGGGCGCTATAGCAGTGCTTCGCCAGCACGATCTCGCTGGGTGCGGGCATGAGCGGGGCGCAGATGTCGGTGTCTTCGGTGGCGTCGGTCAGGCCGGGACCCCAGAGATCGGCCAGCAGGCCCCGATCGGCCGGGGCTTGAGAGCCCGGCTGGGCGGTGTAGACGGTGGGGACTCCCTGCTCGGCGCAGCGCTGGCGGATGGCCAGCAGGTTGGACAGCACGTCGGCGATGGGGGAGGCGTCCATCTGGTAGGGCCGCAGAAAGTAGTGCTGCATGTCGTGGATGAGCAGCACGGCGCGATCCGCCTCGAACGTCCAGTTCAGTCGGTTGTCGGGCAGGGCGGGCAGCATGTAAGGGGCAATGGCGGGGATCGCCACGACAGGTCCTTTCTTGTCCGTTCACGCGCCCGCCCGTAATGGCGGGGCGGCTGCGCCGGGGATTTCACAGGTCGGTGTGGATGCGCAGAGCGCGCAGCAGGGTGGAGAATTTCGCGTTGGTCTCGGCCAGCTCGGCTTCCGGGTCGGAGTCGGCGACGATGCCCGCTCCCGCGTACAGGCGCAGGCTGGTGCCGGACACGGCGCCGCAGCGCAGTGCCAGCGCCCACTCGCCGTCGCCGGCCGCGTCCTGCCAGCCGACCAGGCCGGCGTAGAAGCCACGGTCGACGGGTTCCAGCGCGGTGATGACCTCGCGGGCCAGGCTTTCGGGGCTGCCGCATACCGCCGGTGTGGGGTGCAGGGCGGCGGCCAACGTCAGGCTGCACGCGCTTGGATCGCGTAGCCGTCCGGTGATCGGCGTGCTCAGATGCCACATGGTGGGAGTGGCGGTGACCTGTGGCCGGGTCGGGACGTACAGGTGCTCGCAGAACGGAGCGAGCGCTTGAGCGACGGCGTCGACCACCAGCCGGTGCTCGTGCAGGTCCTTGCCCGAGCTTTGCAGGGCCAGCGCGCGGGCCTGATCGACGGTCGGATCGAAACTGCGCCGCGCCGAGCCCGCCATGGGGGTGGTGGCCACCATCCGGCCGTGGCGGGAGACGAGCAACTCGGGGCTGGCGCCGATCAGCGAGGCGTCCTCGCCGGTCGGCGCGGCGTACACGTATCGTGCGTTGGGGCTCGGTAAGTGGGCCAACAGATCCTTGACCGCCAGCGGCCGGTCTGCCTCCAGGCGGAGGCTGCGCGCCAGCACCACCTTGCGCAGTGGACCGGCGGCGATCATGTCCTGGGCCCGCCGCACCGCCGCCAGGTAGGCGGCCGGCTCGGGGTCGGCGGTGAGCGTCCAGGACGGGTGGCGGCAGCGGAAGCAGTACGGGGCCAGCAGCGGATCAAACCAGCGGGGAGCGCCGCACAGAGCCAGGCGGGAGCGCTCGGCGTCGAAGGCGATGAGACCGGCGGCGACCATGCCGGGCTGGTGCAGGGCGGTAGCGACCTGGTCGGGAAGAGCCGTCAGCGGGCCGGTCAGCGGCTCCTGCCCCTCGTCGCGGTCGGCCAGCAGCGTGTGGGTGGGGGTGCCGATCACGACGGTGGAGGGGTTGCAGGCGTTCGGCAGCGGCACGGGGACGTCGCCCGGCGCCGGAGCGCGCATCGGAATTGGTGGCTGTGTGGACACGATCACGCTGGAGCTTCCTTTCAAAGGGGGAGGCGGACCAGGGCGTTACCCGGTCAAGCTGGCGCCGCCGTCGATGACGAGGTCCTGCATGGTGATGTGGCGGGCCTGGTCGGAGGCCAGCCACAGCACGGCTTCGGCGATGTCGGCCGGCTGCGCGACGCGGCCCAGGGGGATGCCCAGCCGGAACCGGCCCGCATCGCCCGCGATCGCCTGGTCGGCACTGGTGAGCGCGGACAGCATGGCCGTGTCGGTCGAGCCCGGCGAGACGCTGTTGCAGCGGATACCGGCATGAGCCAGTTCCAGCGCCAGGTGACGGGTGAAGGCGATGACGGCGGCCTTGGACGCGCCGTAGGCGGCCAGGCCGATACGCGGCACGTGGCCGGCGTTGGAGGCGACGTTGACGATCGAGCCCTGGCGGCGCCGTACCATCGGCTCGGTCACCGCCCGGCAGATCTGGATCACGCCGAAGGTGTTGACCTCGAACAGCTCGCGCAGGTCGTGCTCGCTCAGCTGGGCCAGCGGTCCGTGGCGCAGCACGCCGGCGACGTTGACCACGATGGACACCGGGCCGAGCTCGTGCTCGATGGATCTGACCGCGGCCTCGACCGCTTCCGGATCGCGCACGTCACAGGGGAAAGCGGTCACGTGCCCCAGATCCTTCGGCTCGCCGGCGCGCACATCCAACGCGCCGACCAGGGCACCTGCGGCAGCCAGCCGGGTGCAGACCGCCGTGCCGATGCCCTGGGCGGCTCCGGTCACCAGGGCGACGCGGCCGGTGATCCCGGCGATGTGCTCGGCGGATGAGGTGGTCATTTCGTGCCGTCCTGGCTGGGACGGTCGAGCGCCGCGTCGATCGCGGCGATGGCGTTCTGACAGACACTGCGGACGCGGTGCAGCCGGCACAGCCGGTCGGCGGACGCCAGGTTGAGCACGGGGAGGTGCGCCGTGGTCAGCTCGTCGAGGCGAGGTGCCGTACGGGTGTCGGAGGATCGGCGGGGGAGGGGGACCAGAAGGTCGTCGCGGTGTTGGCGGTAGGGCATCAAGCTCTCCTTACGCGTGCAGGAAGTACGCAGACGGCTGGGCCGTGGGGCGGATGCCGGAGGTCAGGCGGGCCAGTTCGTAGTCGGCTTCACTGCGCACCTGGACGAGAGCGGCGCGCAGTTCGGCCAGCAGCCGGTGCAGTTCCTGCACGTCCTGTACGGTCGGGACGCGCTCGGTGCTCGCTCGGGAATGAGCTCCCCGGGCAGCGCGTAGCGCGTTGAAGACGGCGGCACCGGCCAGGAGCGTGGCACCGGCGATGACAGCACCCAGCACCGTGGTGAAACCGGCGTGCGTGCCGGACAGGATGGACTGCTCCAGCAGGATGGATGAGCCGGCGACCCCCAGCGCCCCGCCGACCATGCGAGCCGCGGTCACCGCGCCGACCGCTACGGCGAATCGCGGCGGCTCGGCCGCCAGGGTGCCCGCCGTGAACGTGCCCGTGGCCAGCGCGCCGATCCCGGCGCCGATGGTCGCCAGCGCGAGCACCATCCAGGCCGACAGTTCGCCGACGTTCAGCAACAGGGTGCATCCGGCCACCACTGCGATCGCCCCCGTATAGACCACCGCAGTGGTGCCGGACCGCCGGCCCAGCCGACCGGCCAGCGGCGCGGCGGCGATGACCGCCAGCGAGATCGGGGTCAGCCACCAGCCCACCTGCGCGGCATCCAGCCCATGGATCTGCTGCAGATACAGCGGCGTCATCACCAGGACCGTGTACTGCACCGCCCCGAACAGCGCCGACGCGATCGCACTGAGCGCCATCCTCGGATGGCGCCACAGCGCTTGCCCGTCCTCGGTGCGGTGAAGCGAGATCATCAGCTTGATGGCCGCCGTGGCCATGACGACCGCCATACAGCCCACGGTCTGGGGCGAGGTCCAGCCCCACTGGCCGCCATGCCAGATGGCCAGCACTGCGGCCGCGATCCCAACGGCGGGCACGAGCGTGCCGGCCACCTCCGGCCGCGCCGTCCTGGTCCTGTCTCTCGGCAGCAGGGGGACGACCGCCAGGAGCGTGATCGCCAACGCCGCACCGCACAGGTAGGCGGCACGCCACCCGTGAGCCGCGATCAGCGCACCCCCACCGGCCTGCGCCACCGCCACTCCCAGGCCGGAGCAGCCGCTCCAGATCGCCAGCGCGCCGCGGCGGCGGGCAGAAGGCAACTCGGCCAGCAGCAGCGCCAGCGAGCTCGGCAACATCATCGACGCGCCCACCCCCTGGATGAGCCGGCCACCCAGCAGCACGGGCCAACTGGCCGTCGACGCGACCACGACGGCACCCAGGCTGAACAGCACCACGCCCACCGCGAATACACCGCGCCGGCCCAGTGCATCGGCCCATCGGCCCGCGGCCACCAGCAACGCCGCGATCGCCGCGAAGTTGACGACGTTGACCCAGGTGAGCTGGGACGCCGTCACCTCGTCGGTCAGCGGATCGGCAGCCAGCTCGCCGACCACCAGCGTGGTCAGCGCCGCATCCGCCATGATCAGCGCCATCGCCGTACAGGACACCGCCATCAGCAGCCCGCGGCGGTTACGGGCACGGTGGCGCCGGGCACCGGCGGAGCGCCGGGCAGGCCCGCCCCGGGTGAGGCGAGGTCCGGGACGGGCCTGGCTCATGCGGCGGCCGGTCGATCTCGGCCGCTCTCTGGATGCCGCCGGTGGCGTACTGGCGGCAACGTAATGTGGTCGGTGGGCGTGCGAGTCAGCGGCAGGGGACGGACTATTCGTTACCTCGGTGGTCACCCGCCGCAACGTAGGAAGGGCCGGTGTTGAACCGGTTGTCGCGGGGTTTGGATCAGGATGACGATCGGTTGCGAACCGCCGATCAGCGTGTGGGGTCGATAAATTCGATCACGAACCCTGATCGCAGAAGATCTTCTGGCCAAGGCGTACGGGCCTCACTATGATCTTGAAGGGCCCGATGGTTGTGACCTCGAGGAGTGGCGTGCGCACGCAACAGCCCGACGAAGAGATGTCCTCTCCCTCTCCCGCCCGGATGTACGACTATTTCCTGGGCGGCACCACCAACTACCAGGTCGATAGAGACGCGGCCGAACGGGGCTTGGCGTACGCGCCGGAGATCAAGACCATCGCGACGGCCAACCGGCAGTTCCTGATCCGTGCCATCCGCTTCCTCGCTGAACAGGGCGTGAGCCAGTTCCTGGACGTCGGCTCCGGCCTGCCCACCCAGGAGAACGTGCACGAGATCGCTCAGTCGGTCACCCCGTCCGCGCGGACCGTCTACGTCGACAACGACCCCAGTGTGCTGCCACAGGCCCAGGCGTTGATCATCGGCGATGACCGGACCCGGTACATCGAGGCCGACGTACGCGACCCGCACGGCATCCTCAACCACCCGGAAACCCTGCAGCATCTGGACCCGGCCCAACCGTGGGCGGTGGTGTTGTGCTCGGTGCTGCACTTCGTCCCCGACACCGACGACCCTTACGGCGTGGTCTACCGGCTGATGGAGGCGATGCCGTCCGGCAGCTTCCTGATCTTCTCTCACGTCAGCAGGACCGACGTCGATCCCGAGCTCTACAAGATCCTGATGGCGACCAACTCCAACAACCTCAGCAACCCGATCACGTACCGGACGGTGGAGGAGATCGCCCGCTTCTTCGACCAGCCGGACTGGGACCTGCTGGCGCCCGGCATGGTGGACGTGCAGCGCTGGCAGCCGGACAGCGCTGTTGACGATTTCACGCCCGGCCGGGTCCGCGTCCTGGGAGGAGTGGCTCGCAAACGCTGAAGCGGCTGTCGTTGCGCACCTGACGCCTGTGGTTGAGTGACCAATATCGTTTAGCTAGCGATCTTGTTGGTACCTTCGCTTGGTGATCTTGAGAGTGACACACGACGGGCAGCACGACGGGCACGGTGCGCCGCTGGTGCGTCGACATCGCTACACCGGCACCCTGTCTTTCTACCGCTGCTGGAGCCCCGAGCCGGTCCCGCTCTCCCGTCTGATCTTCGTGGCATGCGCAAGGTGGAGAATAGAAGAAGATCACCACTTTGTTAAGCAGACCTGCGGCCTGGCCAAAGGCCAGGTCATCCGCTGGACCCCTGGCACCGCTGGAGCGCGATGTCCCTGCCGGCCTAACTCTTCCTGGCCGTCGCGCTGGCCCGCCAGCGTCTCCTCGACGGCGATCTGCCTGAGGAAGCACAGATGGTGCCCATCGCCATCCCCAAACTCCTGCGACAGTTACGCGACATCGTGATCCCCGCCCCACTTCGCGAAGAGGCGCACAAGCTGACCTGGTCCCTGTGGCGCCGCCGCAAACAGTATCGATCCCGTCCAGCTCACCTGCGCTGGCACGCCTACGCCGAGGCAACACCATGATCACAACGATCTACGATCGCCATGTCAAGATCGTGAAACATTGAGACTGGACACGTCCAGATATACCAGGGAGCTACTATCAATAGACTCCTTCTTAATCTGCTCTAGAACTTCTGGATGGTCTTCGAAGTACGCCGGATGATACGGGCGCAGGTCCAGGGAGGTGTCTTTCCAGCGGGCAGATGCCATTCCTATAATCGTTGGGCGATTCTCCGCTTCAATCACCCAATCACGGGCGGCGAGGAGATTCGCAGCCCTATCGAGTGCCTCTCGCCCGTTCATCCCGCCGACATCAATAATCATCGTTTCCGAGATCTGGGTCCCGCCGCCTTCTGTATCACTTTCATGAGCGAACTCCACTCGTACCTTACCTATGCTGCGGACCTCTTCAAGAGCCGCTGGATCGACTCGCAGTGTCACTGGGGTCGGCGGCTGCAGGCAACCTGTGGCTACGGTGAGTAGACCGAGGACGGCGGCCACGAGTCGCCTGGGGCGGGTTTTTGCCGTGCGCGCCACTGTCAATCGCACTTGTCCCAGCCTATTCTGTTGCACTGCCAGTATTCGTCGACGGCGTTGCCGGGTGCCAGCCACTGGAGCATTGTCCTTCGGCGCTCGATTCCCGTGGCCCTGCTCTCGCTGTTCGTCACTTTTAGCATGTTGTCTTTAAAGCCACTTTCTGCCCACGTTCGAAATTTATCGCTATTGATCTTAGTGTTTCCCGATGCAGGATTATCTACCGTAACTCCGGAACACCCGCAGTAGGCGATCGCCGCCTCGATATCGTTCAGATAGTGCTTTGTTCCGCCCTTCATGTACCAAACATTCTGCTTGAGATGTTTCATCCACGCGGCAGCCAAATGAATAGACCTATTTGCCCCTAGTGCCTTTTCGAGGTAATCGCGGCCAGCTTGGCTTTCGAATTTCTTTCCGGTTTCTTTTTCAAACAGAATTTTAATCTTATAAATCTCCAACTGGGCAAATCCTACAGACGCCCCATACCCCTTGTTCTTCGGATTCTTGCTATCTTCCGCAATTCCCGCGATAAAGTCAACAATGAGGGTGGCATTACCAAGCTTGTGTGCCTTTGTTTGTATCTCCCAGAGTAGAACGGCGGTGAGTGCACGTTCATCGATGTCATGATTCGAAGCTGCCGTCCTGACGGTCCGATAGTACGGCAACAGTTTCTTGTACGCGTCGTAGTAGGACATCTTTTGTCTAGACCCACCTACCGACCCTCCTCCGGAAGACGCTCCGCCGCCGATCAGTTCCTCCAGGGTGATCGAGGGGTTGAGGAGGTTCATCCATGAGGCGAAAGTTGTGAATCCATCGCGCTCTTCGGCGCTCATGTCCCAGAAGCGGGGCGGAGCCGGCATTCCGTTCGGCATCGTCCCAGTTCGTTTCGATTCTTCATCGCCGCCCCAGAACAGCTTTTCCCGCTCCAACTGGATCTCCAGGAGGTACATCGGGTCGATGACGGCTCCGAAGCATTCCCGGCCGTCGCAGGCGATGGCCCCCCCGAACTCGCTTCTGCCGCAGGGCCCGACGCAGTAGCCGCCTTCCCCGCCGCTGTCTCCGAGCACGATGCCGTATCGGGCGTAGCTGTCTGCGAGGGTCTGTTGGTCGTAGCCGGGCGAGTAGGAGCCTCCGCCGGCGATTTGGTCGCTGCCGATGATGGTGGCGTGTCCGGTGGGGTCGATGCCGGTGAGGGGTGAGGCGTTGGCGTAGGTGTAGCGGTTGGCCTGGACGGAGGGGCTAGGGGCCAGGGTGGCGGTGTCGCGGCTGGTGAAGGTGGCGGTGCCGGGTTGGTACCAGCGGGCGTGCATGTTGACCTTGCCGGTGTCCGGGTCGGTGTATTCGCCTTGGTAGCCGAGGTTGGTCGGGGTTCCGGTCTGTGCGGTGATGGTGCCGAAGGGGTCGTAGGCGGTGGTGGTGGCCAGCGCGGTGCTGGCGAAGGTGGCGACCAGGTCACCATGCAGGTCGGTCATGGTGGCGAGGGCGGGGTTGGTGCCTTCCTGCTGGCCGAGCAGTCCGCCGGACGGGTCGCGGCCGTATCTTGCTTGGACGCCGGCGCTGGTGTCGGTGATGGTGGCCAGCTCGTTGCCGAGCCCGGAGTAGGCGAAGGTCTGGTGGGTGGTGCCGCGGATGCGGGAGCTGAGGCGGTCGAGGGCGTCGTAGCTGTAGAGGCTGTCGCCGTCGGCGATCAGCCGGTCGAACGCGTCGAAGGTGAGCTGGGTGGTGGTGCCGTTCTTGGTCTCGCTGGCCAGGGTGCCGCGCGCGGTGTAGGCGTAGGTGCTGCCGTCGCCGCTGGTGAGGCGGTTGCGTTCGTCGTAGGTGTAGGTCACGCTGCCGGCCTTGGTGCGGTTGCCGGAGGCGTCCCATTCGTAGGCGGTGACCGCGCCGCCGGGGGCGGTCCAGGAGGTGAGGCGGCCGGCGTGGTCGTAGGCGTAGGTGTTGGTGCCGGCTCCGGCGGTGCCGGCGGTGGTCTTGGTGGTGAGGTTGTCGTCCTTGTCCCACCCGTAGGTGATCTTCGCAAGCTGGGCGCCGGTGTTGCGCTTGAGGGTGTGGGTTTCCAGCCGGTCCATCGCGTCGTAGGTGAACGCCTGGCTGTCGGTGGCGGTGGCGCCGACGGCGGCGTTCATGGAGGTGAGGCGGCTGGCTTCGTCGTAGCCGTAGGTGAGCTTGCGGCCGGTCACCGGGTCGGTGGCTGTGGCGAGGCGGTTGGCGTTGTCCCAGGTGAACGCTGCGGTTCCGGCGGCGTCGACGCGCTGGGTGGGGTTGCCGAGCGCGTCGTAGGCGTAGCTGGTCTGCACCGCGCTGCCGCGGGTGATGCTGAGCGGCAGGCTGCGGTCGTTGTAGTCGACCGTCAGGTCACCGATCGCGGTTGCTCGTCCAGCCAGGTCGTAGCCGACGGTGCGTTCTGCGGTGGTGGCTCCGCCTCCGGCGCCGGTTTCGGCGGTGAGCCGGTCGAGGTGGTCGAAGGTGCGGTCGATGCGCACCCCGCCCGGCTGCAGCTCCGCCACCGGGTTACCGGCCGCATCGTAGACGGCCGTCCAGGTGCGGTCGGCCGCGTTCGGGTGGGCGGTAGTGGCCGGTTCGGTCACCGTCTCGGCCAGCCCGAGACTGTTGTAGCCGGTCCAGGTGGCGTTGCCGCGGCCGTCGGTCAAGCGGGTGCGGGCGCCGGTGGCGTCATAGCCGAACCCGGTGGTGATCGACTGCCCCGTGGAGACTGGCTCGACCAGCGCCGTGACGCGATTCAGCGCGTCGAAGGTCTGGGTGGTGACGCGGCCTTCGGGCGAGGTGGTGCTGATCGGGTTGCCGGCCGGGTCGTAGCTCGTGCTGGTGGTGCGCAGTACTGTGCCGGACGTGTTCAGATCCTTGACCGCGGTCTTGCGGCCGGCCAGGTCGTACTCGACGCTGGTGGCGTTGTTTAGTGGAGCCGGGTCGGTGGTCTTGGTCAGGCGTCCGGCCAGGTCGTAAGCCAGGTTGGTGGTGTTGGTGGCCGGGTCGGTCTGCGCGGTGACCTCACCGGCGGCGTTGACCGTGTAGGTGGTGATCCTGCTGCCCGGCGCCACCGCCTTGGTCAGATACCCGGCGTCGTTGTAGGTCAGCGTCGTGGTATATGCCGCCGTGCTTGGCTTACGCTCGATCTTCGTTTCGGTGATCTTGCGGCCGAGACCGTCATAAGTCGCCTCAGCCCGTGCACCGGTGGGGTCCACGCCGGCCAGCTGCTCACCGGCCAAGTCGTACTCGGCCACCCAACGACCGGCCGGCTGACCGGATGGGGCCGGGTCGGTGACGCGCACCTGACGGCCGAGCTGGTCATACTCGAAGGTGCTGGTGTTGCCGCGCGGGTCGGTGGTCGAGATCAACAGCCCGGCCGAATCGTAGGCGTGCGTCGTGGTGGGGGTGACGGCGGTGCCACCAGGCGGGGTGTAGCTGGGCGCGCTCGTGCTGGTCAGCCGCCCGGCCTTGTCGAAGACCGAAGTGATGGTGCGGCCTTCGGCGTCGGTTTGGTGGGTGACGTTGCCGACGGTGTCATACCCAGTTCGGGTGACAGGCTGGGCTTGGCTGGCCGTGCCGGCCTTGTCGATCTGCACCTGCGGCGCGGTGGTTTCCACCAGCCGGTTTAGCGGGTCGTAGCGCAGGGTGGTGGTGAAGTCCGCCGCGTTCGCGCCGCTGGCGTTGCCGCGCGGGTCGGTGATCGAGGTGACCAGGCCGCGCTCGTCGTAGCCGATCGTGGAGATGAGGTCCTGGGCGCCGTTTTCGATGGTCTCGCGGGTGGGCTTGTTGGTCTTGTTGTAGGTGTACTGCTTGCTCTCGGTGCGGCTGGTGCCGGCGGCGGTGAGCGTCGTCTGGATGGTGTTGCCGTTGGCGTCGTAGCCGAAGGCGGTGGTGCGGGCCAGCGCGCCGGGGTCGAGGGTTTGGGCGGTCAGGCGGCTGGCGGCGTCATAGTCGAACACCGTGGTGGTGATGCCGCCGCCAGTGGTCTGCTCGATCAGGTTGCCGGCCGGGTCGTATTCGTCGGCCTGCAGGACCACATCGCGGGTGGTGGCGGCGCCATTCAGTTTGGCGTCGTCGGCGATCTTCTGCTTGAGCCGGTTGTCCATCCAGTACTTATAGGAGGTCTTGCGGCCCATCGCGTCCACGCTGGCGGTCAGCCGCCCGCCCGGGTCGTAGGCGTGTGATTCCAGCACCACGTCGGCCGGTGTATGCGGGTTGACCGGGCTGCCGACCCAGCCCTTGAGCGTGCGCGAGACGAGTTCGCCGCGCTTGCTGTAGCCGGTGTCGACCACGGTGCCGCGCGCGTCGGTGACGCGGGTCAGCCAGCCGCGGTGGTTCCACACCTGCTGGACGATGCCGCCCTCCGGGCCGGTGATCGTCGCCTGACGACCATGGGAGTCGTAGGTGAAAACGGTGGTCTGGTCCGGCTCCCCGCCGGTCAGGTCAGCCACCGTTTCAGACAGTCTGTTGCTGTCGGCGTCGTAGACGTAGCGAAGCTGGGCGGTATGTGTGACGCCGCTCATCTCGTTCTCAACGCCTGGTGCCGTGGTGGTAGTGACGCGGCCCAGCCCGTCGTAGGCGAGTGTGGTCCTGGCGCCGGCCGGCACCGCCTGCGAGACGCGGGTGCCGGCGGTCAGCTGGCCGAGCGCGTCGTATTCCAGTTGGATGACCAGGCCTTCGGGGTCGGTCTGCTCGGCCAGGTCACCGGCCGCGGTGTAGCGGTAACTCCAGGCGTTGCCGCGGGCGTCGGTTTTGGTCTTCACCAGCCCAGCAGGCGTACTGCCGCCGCCGATGGCGGCTTCGCTGCCGTCGGTGTAGGCGAGGGTGACCGAGCGGCCGGACGGGAAGTCCGCGGTGGCCGGAGTGGTCTGCTTGGTCTGCTCACCGAAGCTGTTGTAGGTGTTGGTGGTGGCGTAGGTGTTGTCGGTGTCGCTCGCTGAGCGACCGTCGCGGTAGGCCAGCACCTGGTCGTTACGCGGGTCGAAGTCATCGCTGGTGTTGAGGTGGTAGGCCCAGAATTCGATCGCGCACTCAGTCGCCGCCCGGCAGTACTGCCGGCCCAGCGTGTTACCGCGTTTGTCCTGGTAGATCTCGTTGAAGTTGTTGTTGCGGTCGATGACCTTGGTCAGGAACCCGGCTTGGTCGTACTCGTACCAGTTGGCGTAGCCGAGTTGGTCGGTCTCGCCGCGGATGCGGTAGCCGCGCCAGGCATCGTAGAGGTAGGGCAGGGTCTCGTTGTCCGGGTCGGTGACGGTCACCGCCGCCTCGCCCCATTGGTCGGTGGTGATGGCGCCGATCGTCCAGGTGCCGCCGTGCTGGTCGACGTGCGTGGCGATCCGGTCGCTCTTGCTGTCGTAGGTGTTGGTCGCCCACACCCGCCCGGATGGCAGCGTGATCTTCGTCAGCTTGTGCGGCGCGCCGGTTCTGGCCGCGTAGTGGCCCTGCACCTCCGCCGCCGTCAGTGGCGTGCCGTAGATTGCGACCTCGTCGATCGACCCGTTGAAGGGGAAAGCCGCCACGCCTGCGGGCACCGCGGGGGAGACGGCCGGGTTGGTGACGCCGTTGCCGACCGTGGCGAACTGCCGCCATGCGCTGACCGTCCCGGACAGGGTGCCGACCTGCTGCCCGTCCAGGTACAGCGTCTGATCGGTGCCGGAGACGGTCAAGGCTACGTGATGCCACTGATCGTCGTTCACCGGGGCGGCGGAGGTGATCGGCGCCGCGACCGTGTCCAGCGAGCCGCGTAGTTTGCCGTCGGTGCCCACATACAGCATCGCCCCCTGGGTGACGTTGCTGGTCTGCGCCGCACCGGCGGACAGCAACACCCCGGACTGAGCCGTTTTGAACCATGCCTCCACCGAGATCTGGTCGCCCAGATGCGGGATCGTGTTGGACGGCAGCGCCAGCCTCGACCCGGTGGTGAAGGAGGCGGCGGTGTCGGAGGTGCCGGCCAGCGCGCCCTGCTGGCCCAGTGTCACACTCGTGTAGGTGGCATCTCCCGCCCCGGTGCCCAGGTCCTTGGCGGTGGTGCCGGTGGCCTCGCCGAGCCGCCAGTAGCCGAACGGGTCGGTGTTCAGCACCGCACTGCGATACAGCGACCCGCTTCCGTACTCCACCGCCGAGCAGTTCGGCGCCGCCACCGGCGCGCACACCGCCACCAGTCGACCGGCGTCATACCCGTAGGTCCAGGTCAGCGGCTGACCGTTCACCGCGTCACTGGACACCGACGCGACCCGATCACCCGACCAGGTGAACGCCAGGGACCGGCCGCCCACCCCGGTGACCGTCGCCAGCTTCCCGTTCGTGTCGTAGGTCAGGTCCTGGCTGCGGTCGCGCTGATCGGTGATCTTCGTCAACCGGCCCGCGGCGTTGAACAGATAGCTGGTCGACGATTTGTCCATCAGCTTCCACGTGCCGCCGCTCTGCTCGGCCAGCGTCGCGTACATGCCGGGCGGCGGCTGGAACGAGCCGTTCCCGTTGTCCCGGAACCGCGCCTGACGCCCATCCGGATACGTCACCAGCGCCGACGTCGTCGCGCCCCGGATCTCCTTGACGATCTTCATGTCCCACCGGGTCGACCAGCCCGTTCCGAACATCCCGTCGGTGCGCGTGTCCATGCTGTTGTAGGTGCGCGTCACCGACAGCGGCGGCCCCGCCGTCGCCACCGACAAGTCCGTGAACGTGGTCGTGTAGTTACCTGAGCGCTGATCGAACTCCTGCCCATTAACCCCCGAGTTGGCCAGCATCGAGGACAGCGCCGGCTGCCGCACCCCCGTGGTGAACGTCAGCAACTGCGACGTCGTGGTCGAATTGTCGTAGGAATCCCTGACGGTGACCTGCCACCAGTACTGCTTGCCCCACGCCAGCTTGCCCGCGGGCACTTTCCACGCGTTGCCGTTGCTCGCCACGTAACCCGAGTTGGTGCATCCCGTGCCGGACATTCCGACGACGTCGCAGATCTTGAACGAGTACGACACCGCATAGCTGCCGTTATTGCTCTTGCCCCACGCTCGCAACGATGGCGTCACCGAATCGACCAGATACCCCGACTTCGGATACACATCCGACACCGTCGGCGCCGCCAGCAGGGCCGCGCGATCGGCCGCCTCAGCATTACGCACACCGGCGGGCAACTCGTCCTGCTGCGATGCCACCGCCTTAGCATCCTGGCCGAGCCGCTGTTCCAGCGGGACCGCGGCCTCAGGCGGCTCCGCCTTCGCCTTCCATCCACCCTCAGGCTCTGACACTGCCCGCAACCGAGTCGCCGGCAGGAGAGAGGGAAGCCCCTGCGCCGAGCCGGACATCTGCTGCGGCAGGGCCGGCATCATCCCACTGTCGGAGCTCAACGCGGCCAACGACGCGGCGGTAGCGGGTTGCACCTGAAGAACAAGGAGCCCCGGCAGTACCACGAAAAGCGCAAGCAACGTCCACACAGTCGAACGGGCACGCGAAAGACGGACACGGCGCATACGCCATCACACTCCGAACCACAACGAAAGCGCCGAACAGACGCCCAACGTCGCTCTCCGCCGACCTACCGTGGCTCGGAGCCGATCACCATCTGATGATCAACGTAAGTTGCTTCGATCTTCCCAACGAGACCGGCAATTATCACAAATCGGAAAACGGACCTATCAGGTACGTAACACTCCGTAACGGTGCACAGCGCTCATAGATCCCCTTCCTCAGGACGCGCGCTCCATAGGGTGGTTACTCGTCCGCATGTCGCAGCCGTACAACGCAATCGTGATGTCCGTCACCGGCGTCCCCGAGATGGAGGGATGAGCCGATCCGGCCTGGGTCGAGCATCACCCGCCTGGATGCTGAATGGCCGGTGGGCGAGAACCCCGTGCCGCAGCCGTCGCGTGTCTCAGCAGCCGCTAATCGGTCACGTTGCCACGGATACGGCTCAGGGGCTGTCAGAAGATTGCGTCCTGTAACAGGGCAGGGATCTGTTGCTGCGAGATTAGCCGCAGGCATCGGCGGCAGTTCACCGGTGCCGTCGAGGCGCGCAGTCGTCGTGGGTCCCAACCTGCGATCGCCGTGTGACAGGCCGGTGCGGGGAGCGCTACGTCGTAGCGGTCGACGCTGGTGCCGGCCAGATGGATGGTGTGCGAATTCTCCACTCGTAAGGCGCTGGCCTCCATGCAAGCGATTCTACCAAGGCGATGTCCGCTTCAGGTGCTATTCGAGACGTTCATGTGCATCCGGCATTCCTGTCCCTATCAGTATCCGGGGGGTTGATGACAAAATGACAGAACGTCCGGCGATCGCTCTGATCTGGGTCATTGCCGTCCGATGCAACAGCGCCGGAACCGTGACGAATCTCCTCTGCGGATGACAGAACTCGAATCCTGCCCGTAGTTATGGCAAAGACGAGTGACTGAAAGGAGTTCTGTCACTGTTCTGAAGATCCGTCACCGTTCTGTCTCGCCTTTTTCCCAGCTGTTTCCGCAGGCCATCGCCACCGCATCGGTTCTGTCAGGGCTCTCGGAAGAGAAGGGGGTTGACGGCGTACTTTGGAGAAGGTTTGCGTCCGCCTCGCGAACCGGGGGAGGGCTCCGGAAGTGGACGGATGTAACCGTGCGTGTCCAGCAGTGACAACACCGCGCCTACGGTCGAGGCGTCCTTGAACTTCGCCTGCATCCCCCGGTGGAGATCGCGCCGGCTGAATTGTCGGGCCGTCCTGACGTTCTCGTTCTTGGTCATCCATGCCACGGCGTCCCGGGCGAGTTCGGTGTGCCGGCCTTCTACCATCGCGCCGAAACAGGCGGCGGCGTGGGCGATGTAATAGCGGGCGATGTCGATGGCCCGTCGCACGGTCTCTTCGACGACGGGTTTGCGGAAGCCGTCGTGGAAATGCTCCGCCAGATGCAGCAGGCCCGCCATGCGGGCGGCGGCGCCGACGAGCTTTCCCGCCCAGTCGCGCAGGCTGTCAAGCTCGCCGACGCCCGCTCGGAGCTTGGGCTCGATCTCGTCCTGGAACTCGGTGACGAGCTTGGTGGCAGCCGTGGACAGCGTGAGGATCTGCGGCCGGTCCCACTCGGCGAGACTGATGACCAGGTGCCTCATGTTCTGCTCGTAGGTGTGCCGGACCTCGTCGGGCACGAGGTTTGGTTCGCTCTTGCGGTAGCCGACCGTGTCCTGCGGAAGCGCGTACAGGAAGCGGGCCAGCAGGCCCTGGCCGCGCAGGCGGGGCTTTTGGGCGATGAAAGCGAGCACGGCGGGCTGGATGCACACCGCGATCGTGAGCGCGGGAGAGCGCACGTACTCCGACCGTCCGCGACGGTTGACCTTGAGCACGTCACCGGCGTGAGCTTCGAGGAACGGGGTCAGCGCGGGCACCCCGTTGCTGTAGCGGCCGCACACGATATCGAACAGGTCGCCTTCGGCGGACAGGATGGACAGCCGGCCGCCCTGCTCCGACATGATCGTGGAGCACTCCTCCGGCGTGACGTTCTTGGCGATCAGCTGGACCTCGGGCGGGACGACCGCCTCTTCGAGAGCCAGAGCGGTGGACTCGGCCTCGGCCAGGTCGCTGGCTGAGCCGCTGCGTACCGCCTTGGTTCTGGCCTGCTTGTCGGCCTCCTCCAGTTGCAACCGGAGCAGCGCGGCCTGCCGCGCCGTGGCTCGGCCGGCGAGGACGAGTTGCTCCTCAGCTTGGTAGAGCGGTGCGGTCATGGTCCGGAAGACTGCCGACTTGCGGGTGGCGGGTGGGGCCGCGCAGACGAGGAAGAGGTTGAGCGGCTCGTGCCACCCACCCCTAACCTGGACCACAGCTTTGCCGCCGGCCGCGGTGGACAGCCCGCCCAGGGCGAAGGCCGCGGCGATGTCGGGGGCGGTCTGGGTCTCTTCGGCCACCGCTTTGACGATGTCTGTCAGCCATGTGGGCAGGCAGCCGAGCGGGAACGCGGGCGGTACGAGACGTGAGCCAAGAGGGACGACCTCGTCCCAGGCTTCTTCCTGGCCCAGGGCGGTTGGTGGCTTGCCGCCCGATTTGGTGATGTCCGGGGTCCAGCTCGGCCCGCTGCCGGCGCTCACCCGCCGATTCCCTGGAGCGTGTAGGGCTTGGGCGCCCACACCTCGATGAAGTTGCCGATGGTGCCGCCGGCGGCGAGGTGGTCGGAGGCGTCCTTGCCGTACCCGGCCTGCAGCACGTAGATGGAGCGGGCCACGGGCATGAGGTTCGCCACGATCGCCTTGGCGTGGTCGCGGCCGGCCTGGTCACGGTCGGCGACGATGGAGATGTCGGCCCCGTGGAAGTAGCGCGCGAAGTCCGGTTGCCACTTTCCGGCGCCCATGGCGTTGCAGGTGGCGGTGATGCCGGGGTGGGCGCGGAGGGCTTCGACGTCCTTCTCGCCTTCGGTAATCATCACGACCCGGGATTCGCGGACTGCGGTGATGACTTCGGGCAGGTGGTAGGGGACCAGGCGTACGGCCATCGTGCCGTCCTGGCCGTATAAGCTCCAGCGTCGGCCGGTGCGCTTGCTGAGGTCGGGCCTCCACTGGCGGAAGCCCTGGCAGCCGTTGCCTTTGCGGTCGCATCGGGCGACGCCGTACAGGATGGTGCCCTGCTCGTCCCGGTAGAGGTAGTCGGCCACCCGATGGTGGCCGCAGGGCATCCAGTGATCTGGGCGGTGCCGCTGGGACGGCGGGGTGTGCGGAGAGCCGGGCCAGAGGGCGGCCATGGGGAGCCTGAGAGCTTGCATGACGTCCTCGGTAGGGCATCGGGGCCCGCCGTGGCAGGTGATCACGACGACGCCCGTGCTGGTGACGCCGACCGACAGCGATGGGTGCCGGTCGTCGTGCGCGGGACAGATGGCGCTCTTTTGAGTGGCGGTGCCGCGCGGGGCGTGGCCGGTCCTGGCGTAGAGCGCTTGCAGGATCAGGGCGAACGGGGTGGTCATCAGGTGACCTGTCAGGACGCGAGGTCGGTGGCCTGGGCGGTCGGCGCGGGCGTGAGCGCGGGGTCGTCGATGTCGAGACAGCGCAGAAGGGCTGCGCGGCCGACGCGGTAGGTGTGGCCGACTCTGAGGACGGGGCAGGGGAACTGGCCGCTGCGGGCGAGTTCGTGGGCTTTGGTCCTGCCGATGCCGAATGCTCGTGCGGCGGTGACGAGGTCGACGGTGACGGGCAGGGCGAGCAGTTCCGCGGTGGTCAGGGCTTGGGCCATGAGGGCGTGCCTTTCTGAGGGGGTCCGCCCGGACCATGCCGGAGTGCGCCGAGCGGCTCATCACAAATGGGATTGAATTTCGCTCGCGATCAGGATGGCATGGACGGTGACAGATCATCAACCCTAGAATTGGCAGTCTTCCATCCCGTCGGGATGAATTGGGCGATGTCAGGGAGTGACGCAATGTCGGCGGCCGAGAAGCGACACCAACCCGACCACGGCAGCCTGGGTGCTCGCGGTCTCAGCGAGGAGAACGTCGCCCTGCGGATCGCCTGGGAGATGCGCCGACGCGGCTGGTCACAGGAACGCATGGCCCAGGAACTCACCAACGCAGGGTGTCCGACGCACCAGTCCGCCATCTCCAAGATCGTCAACCCCAAGCCCGACGGCAGCCGCCGTGCCATCAGCGTGGACGAGGCCATCACCCTGGCCCGCGTATTCGGCATCGCCCTCGAAGAACTCCCGCTCCCCCTGGACGACGCCGAAGGCCGGGACCTGCACGACTTGACCCGCACGGTCACCCATGAAGGCAGGAACGCCAAAGATCAGTACGCTCACTTCCTCCTCGCTTGGGCCCGCCTGCGCCACCGCTTCGGGTGGGAGAAGAGCAGGACGGCATACGAAGGTTTCCTGGCGCAGAGGAAGGTCGACGCCGCCACTGCCGAACAGGCGATCTCCTTGTGGATGGATGCCGACTCCTGGCGGGAGGCGACAGTCGGGTACGACACGCTGCAGCGGATCTTGCAGGCCATGGGCGAGGGCCGCGATCTGACCCCGCCGGGAGAAGATTCCCGCTGGCGCCACAGCGTCGTGGCCGACCTTGTCCGCCTACGTGAGCTGTTCGCTACCAAGATCCCGAGCGCCCCCGTGCGGGTGGTGCCGGACCTAATCTTCCACATCACCGAGACGCTGGTGCGCACCGGAATGCAGGAGGTCGCCATCCCGGTTATCGACGCCTACGAGCGCGGCACCGCACACCCCACTGACGCAGTTACCGAAGAAATCGACCGCAGGCTGCGGCAGATCAGCGATCGGCAGCCAATGGATCGGCCGGACTACTTGGAGAGCCTGGCGGCTCGGATAGCGCTGCACCAGCGGGGCGGCGAACCCAGGCAACCGCCGGAGGAGGTGGCAGCCGAGCTACGAGTGAGCATCGAGGACTACCAGGAAGCGAGGAAGGTCGGAGGCATGCACCGCGAAACCGGAATGAGGTGAGTCAACCATTGACGGGTAACGGATTCAAACGATGCAAGTGCCGAGAAAATGACCGTGAGCTCGGCGCGAAGTGCCCGAAGCTGCGCCGGAAGGACGGATCATGGAATCCCAACCACGGCATCTGGTACGGCAAGGAGGAGCTCCCGCTTGGACCGGATGGTAAGCGCAGTTACCTGAAGCTGGGCGGGTTCGCATCGGCGGATGAGGTGACCGTGTGTTTCCAGGCGATCGGGCGCCTGCTGGACATCCCCGACGCCGGTCCTGATGGGCATCAGGACCGGATGGAGATTCTGGCCATGATCAAGGCGGCGCACAAGAAGAAGGCGCCGATGCCGGAGTACGAGGAGGTGCGTCGCAAGTATCGGGCCGGCCAGCCGCTGCAGGCGATGACGTTCGGCGAGTACTGGGAGCAATGGGTGGCCCGGCGTCGCCGGTTGAAGGACATCCGTGAGTCGACGCTGCTTGGTTATGTCTCCCACTGGGAGACGCACATCAGTGAGGTTCTCGCGGGCGTGCGGATGGACCGGCTGTTCGTGCCGACGGTGGAGGCCGTGTTCACGCGAATCGACGAGAAGAACGCCGCCCTGCTTGCGGCACGGGAGTCCGACGACCCGCAGGTACGCGCGAGCGTGCGAGGGAAGCGGCCGACCGGGCCGGTGACGAAGCAGCGGGTGCGGGCGACGATCCGGACGGTGCTGGCCGATGCTGAGCGTGAGCATCTCGTGTCGTTCAATGCCGCGACGCTGGTGAAGCTGGATGCGGGAGAGAGGCCACAAGGCCTCGTGTGGACGAAGCCACGGGTGGATGCCTTCACGATGGCGTTCGAGCAGCGGCTGGCGGCGGAGCGTGCTGCGGAGGTGAAGCTCAAGAAGCCGTTGGAGCGGTTCCGGGTGTGGCTGGCGACGCGGCGGCCGTCGCCGGTGATGGTGTGGACACCGGGCCAGCTCGGCGCGTTTCTCGACCACGCCGTTGGGGACCGGTTGTACGCGTTGTACCACCTGGTGGCGTTCCGGGGGCTGCGGCGAGGTGAGGCGTGCGGTGCCCGGTGGGTAGACGGCGAACTGGAGGAAGGCGTTCTGACGGTGGCCAGGCAACTGTCCAACGTGGGCCGCCGGGTGGAGGAGGGGAAGCCGAAGTCGCGGGCGTCGGAGGCCGCGGTGGCGTTGGACTCGGGGACGTTGACGGTGCTGCAGGCGCACCGCGAGCGGCAGTTGGAGGAGAAGAGGACATGGGGCGGTAAATGGCAGGAGACGGGCCGCATTTTCACGCAGGAGGACGGCTCGGAGTTGACTCCGGACTGGGTGTCGGAGCACTTCTACAGGCTGACGTTCGCGGCCGAATTGCCGCCGATCCGTCTCCATGATCTTCGACATGGTGCGGCCACGCTCAGCCTGGCAGCGGGGACGGACATGAAGTATGTGTCGGCGATGCTGCGGCACTCGTCGATCGGGATCACGTCTGACATCTACACAGCAGTATTGCCGGAGATGGCGCGTTCGGCGGCCGAGGCGTCGGTCGCTCTAGTGCCTCGGAAGATCGCGTTGAGGGAGACGTCCGAAACTGACGGTCCCCCTTCGGTCCCCCACCCGGCGGATCGACGACCCGCGGATATGAAGTTGAGTGCTGCACCGCAGGTGGAGTAGGTAGGGCGGGTGGGACTTGAACCCACGACCCACGGATTATGAGTCCGATGCTCTGACCGGCTGAGCTACCGCCCCTGGATTCAGTTGTCCCCGCGCGTCGGGATCACTCGCGCGCTTCCGCGCACGCTAAAGGCTAAAGCATGGGACCCCCGCTTGCCGCCAGCCGCGTGGAAGGCGCCCGCACATCATTCCATGCCCGGGCGAGTAGATCGAGCGTTCGGGTCGTACGCTCTGCGCGTACGCCGCGAGCGGCTGCGTACGCCGCGAGCGGCTGGGTAGCGTCGGGGGATGTCCGTGAGACTGATCTACGAAACGCATTCCATCACCGTGGACAACGAGACCGGCATCGCCACGGGATGGCTGCCCGGCGAGCTGTCCAGGGCGGGCCGGGGGCTGGCGGCCGAGCTGGGGTCGCGGCGGCGCGACGTGGACGTCGTCTACGCCTCCGATTTGCGCCGGGCCGTGGAGACCGCGGAGATCGCCTTCGGCGACAGCAAGGAGATCAGGCTCGACCAGCGCCTCAGGGAGTGCGACTACGGCATCTACAACGGCCGTCCGGTGAGCGAGGTGGCGATGTTGCGCGCCAGGCACATCGACACGCCCTGGCCGGGCGGGCAGAGCTACCGGCACGTCGTGGCCGAGACGGCGGCGTTCCTGGAGGACGTGATGAAGGAATGGCGGGAGTGCTCAGTGCTGGTCATCGCGCACTCGGCCAACCGGTGGGCGCTGCGCAACCTGCTCGAAGGAGTGCCGCTGGAGGATCAGGTCGACGCGCCGTTCGACTGGCGGCCGGGCTGGGAGTACAACCTGGCCTAAAGAGGCCAAATAAGGTCAGAGAGGTCGAGGAGGCGTGGCGCGGCCGGGAGGCGGGGGTGGACTCCCGCGTCCCGGCCGCCGTCGAAGGTGGTCAGAAAAGGGTCACGGGCGGTTGACGCCCAGGGTGTAGGAGCCGGAGCCGCTGTAGGCGTGGACGCGGTAGCGGTAGTAGCCCGCGGTCCCGCTGTAGCTGATCGTCTCGTCCGGGTTGGCGGTGATGCCCTGCGCGACGACCGACCAGGAGGAGCCGTTCCACTTCTGCAGGTACAGATCGAAGTCGGTGCCGTTGGGCCCGTCCAGGCAGCCGGCGTGCGTGCCGGAGGTCGTGGACTGGTAGTAGGAGCCGTTCGGCTGGTAGACGCTCTGGCCGGAGGTCAGCGAGCCGCTGTAGGTGGAGCTGTAGCCCTGGCAGCCGGTCGGGGGCTCCTGGCCGCCGCTGGTGACCAGGGTGAGGCCGCCCGCGGAGAGGATCTCGCCCACCGGCTGGAAGTACGTGGTGCCGCCGCTGGTGCAGTTGCCGGAGCCGCCGGAGGTCATGCCCTGGGCCTGGTCGCCGGAGATGAACGAGCCGCCGGAGTCGCCGCCCTCGGCGCACACGTTGGTCCGGGTGAGGCCGGAGATGGTGCCTTCGGGATAGTTGACGGTGGAGTTGAGCGCCTGGACGGTGCCGCAGTGCCACTGGGTGGTGGAGCCGGAGCGGCAGATGGAGCCGCCGGGCTGGGTGACCGCGGAGCCGCGGACCGGCAGGATGCCCGAGCCGTAGGCGTTCACCACGCCGGGGGCGGTCCAGTTGGCGTTGGTCGAGATCCAGGAGTAGTCGTTGCCGGGGAACGACGAGATCTGGAACGACCCCTGCGCGACCTGGTTGTAGCCCGTGGTGGCGTTGCCGACGTTGCCGCAGTGGCCGGCGCTGGTGTAGCCGAGCTGGGTGCCGCGCCTGGCGGCGAAGCCGACGGAGCAGCGGTAGCCGAGCGCCGAGTTGTAGTAGGCGTCGCCGCCGCGGATGTCGTAGAAGAGGCGTGGCCGCTCTGCCGACTGCTCGACCTTCACGGCCGCGGCGTCCACGCCGCTGGCCTCGACCCACGTGCGGGCGGCTTCGAGATCGGCGGCCCAGGCGATGACGGCGTTGTCCTGGGGTGAGATGGACCAGGCGTGCACCGAGGAGGGGGCCGCCGCGCGGTCCAGGCCGTCCTTGACGGCGGTGAGCTGCGCCATCGTACGGGCGAGCACCCTGGCCTGGGCGCCCGAGCGGGTGATGGCGGCCTTGTCGGCGGCGTCGACGGTGGCCACGACGAACACGCTCTCCGGGCCTTCGTACCAGGCGCCGGCGTAGCGGTCGCCGAGCTGCTTGCGCAGGCCGGGGGCGGCGTTGTTGCCACGGGCCTCGTTGGCGAGGCGGTTGACGGCCTGTTCCTTGCTGATGCCGAGGTCACGCTGGAGGGAGTCGATCATCCCTGACGGCGGCTTGGCGGCGACGGCCGGGGTGGGCGTCATGACTAACGCGCCGATCGCGATGGCGATCAGCGCTGGGGTTCGGAGCATCCCTGTCTCCTTGTGGCTGGGGGTGCCGTCAACGTAACGGCAGCCAGGGGGCGCGAGGAGATACCACTTCGCCCCTATCGCGGTGCTATGGGGTGGTGGTGCCGAAGCCGGGATTGCGCACCAGCCAGTCCCGATAGACGGGGCTTCGCCGTACGGACTCGGCGTGGGCTCGTTTGGCCTGGGAGACGACCCAGGGGCCGTCGGGGGTGGACGGGTGCCGGCCGAGCAGGTGCCGCCAGCGCAGCGGCGCGCCTGCGAACGGCACCATCACCAGCCCCGGCGCGGGCTGGTGGGTGGCCTGGCAGAGCACCACGGCGCGGCCGACCTGGGCGAGGTGCCCGCAGGTCGCGACGTCCGTCTCGTAGATCGTTCCGGGGGTGAAGCCGGCCCGTGCGCAGGCCATCGCGAAGCAGTCGGTGAAGCAGCCGTCGGCCGGTGTGACCGCCCACTGCTCGTCGGCCAGGTCGGCCAGCTCCAGCTCCTTCTCCTTGGCGCCCGGGTGCGTCTCGCCGACGAGGGCGAAGACGGGGTCGAGGCTGATCGTCTCCCACAGCAGCGTGCCGGTGGGGAGGCCGCTGTCGCCGCAGGCGTCGGTCAGCACGTAGTCGAGGCGGCCCAGCTCGGCCATGGCGGTGAGCTCGTGGGAGGACCAGCTCGTGTAGGTGGTGACCGGCCGCTCGGCGGCGAGCCGGTGGACGAGGCCGCCGAGGATCGGGCCGTTGGTGGCGCCGATGCGGAAGCCGGGGGTGGGGGAGTGGGCGAAGCGTACGGCCTCGTTCTGGAGTTCCTGGGCCGCGGGCAGGAGCACCCGGGCCCGGGCGAGCACCAGTTCGCCGAGCCGGGTGGGTCTGGCGCCGTGCCGATCGCGTTCGAACAGGGCGCCGCCGAGCACCCTCTCGATGCGCTTGAGCTGTGCGGTCAGGGCCGGCTGGGCCAGCCCGAGGAGGGACGCGGCCTTGCTCACACTTCCCGCGTCCGCGACCGCGCGGACGATCCTGAGGTGCCTGAGCTCGAGGTCCATAACGGGAAGGTAAGGCGGCCATCTCCACTCGACAATGGTCTTATGTCAGGAAATATGACAGATATTGTCGAGGGTCTTCTGGGGTAGGGGCTACCTCATGACGACGATGGGCATCGACCCCAGGGAACTCCCCGACGACGACCTCATGCGCGAGCTGCGGCAACTCCATATGACGCGTACCGACACCCTGCTGCACGGCTCCGACGACGCGCTCGCGACGCACACCTTGCGGACGAACGAGCTCGAAGGCGAATATCTGCGCCGCAACCCTGAGCGTGACGTGGATCCGGGCAGGCTCAGGGAGGGAGCGAGGCAGCGCTGATGACCGACCACCATGAGGTGCACGATGTGCAGGCACTGTCCGACGTGGACATCCACGTGTACGAGGCGCTCGCCTCGCTGGCCGTGGAAGGTCGCGGCGCCGGGCTCGGCGAGCTGGTCCACTCGACCGGGCTGACCGAGGACGAGGTACGGCGGAGCCTGGCCACGCTGACCGACCAGGGCCATGTGCTGCCCAAGGGAGACGGGTTCACGCTCGGGCCGCACACGTTCGAGGTCGAGTACTGACGGCGGGACGTCAGACCTCCAGCACCAGCTTGCCCACGAAGTCGCCGCTCTCCATCAGCGCATGCGCCTTGGCCGCGTCGGCCAGCGGGAAGACCCGGTCGACGTGGGCGGCCAGCTTCCCGGTGGCGACGAGCGAGGCCACCTGCTCCAGGGCGGCGTGGTCCGGCTCGACGGCGAAGTGGCCCCACCGCAGGCCCGATCGCTCGTACTCCTCGACGGCCTCGGCGTACATGCCCGCGCCCCCGATGAAGGCGCCGCCGGGCCGCAGCACCGCCAGCGACCTGCGGGGATAGTCGCGGCCCACCATGTCCAGGACGACGTCGACGTCCGAGACGGCCTCCGCGAAGTCCACGCTGGTGTAGTCGATCAGCTCGTCCGCGCCTAGGCTCCGCACGAAGTCGTGCTTGGCCGCCCTGGCGGTGCCGATCACGTAGGCGCCGCGCAGCTTCGCGAGCTGGACGGCCAGATGCCCGACGCCGCCGGCCGCGCCGTGGACGAGCACCCGGTGCCCCGGCAGGACCTCGGCGATGTCCTCGAACGCCTGCCACGCGCTCAGCGCCGACATCGGCAGCGCCGCGGCCTGAACGTGATCGACGCCGGCCGGCTTGCGGGCCAGCTGGCGCGGCCGGGCCACGACGTACTCGGCGTAGGCCCCGGCCGGGTCCGGGAAGTTCAGCATGCCGAACACCTCGTCACCCGGCCTGAACCGGCCGACGTGCTGCCCGGCCTCCTCCACCACCCCGGACACGTCCCAGCCGAGGATCAGCGGGGGCTCGGTGTAGTGGGGCGGGAAGGGCGTGCGCCGGATCCGCCAGTCGGGCGGATTGACGCCCGCGGCCCGCACCCGGACCAGCACCTCATGCCTCTGGGGTGTGGGCCGTTCGACCTCCGCGAGCTCAAGCACGTCGGGCTCGCCAAAAGCCCGCTGAATGATCGCACGCATACGACATCTCCTTGTTTCGTTGGATGTCGCAATGCTGGCGGGGGCCGGTATCGCTTGGAAAGAAGGCACCTTTGTGCTACTCAGGTACCTGATGTATACCAAGTTTCCGGATCTCCGGCAGTACGGCGGCGCCAACGCGTTCTTCGAGGCGTGCAAGCCCCGCATCGTGTTCGACATGTTCACCAACAAGTGGACCGGGCTGGCCATCGGCGCGTTGCTCGGCGGGCCCCGCCGGTTCAACGAGCTGCGCCGGATGCTCGACGGCATCACCCAGAAGATGCTGTCGCAGACCCTGCGCGCGCTCGAACGCGACGGGCTGGCGACCCGCACCGTCTACCCGACGATCCCGCCGCGGGTCGACTACGAGCTCACGGACCTGGGCAGGAGCGCCACCGTCATGCTCGGCGTGATCGCCGGATGGTCGGGCGAGCACGCCGACGAGGTGATCGCCGCCAGGCGGGCCTACGACGAGCGAGCCGCGCGACCCGTGGAGCCCGTCAGATCCGGTTGAACCGGGCCCACAGCACGAACGCGCCGCCGAAGACGGCCATGGCCAGGCCCGTCCACAGGTTGATCGGGCTGCCCAGGACCCCGGCGACGATGAGGATCACGCCGTAGACCAGGAACAACCCGCCGATGACCAGCCGGATGTCACTCACAGGATCACCCCGTACAGAGCCGCGGCCAGGACGACCGCACCCGTGCCGAGCAGCACGGGCGAGCGGTACCACTTCTTGTCACCGGCCAGCGCGTCGTCCTCCAGGTCGACCGCGCTCAGCCCCCACACCAGCCCGCGTAGCTCCGCCACCGGCTTGGCCGTGGTCACCAGCGTGACGACCACCGACACCAGCACGTCGACCACGAACGCCAGGCCCGCGCCCCAGAAGCTGGCGTTCAGCTCGGTGCCGAAGTTCACCAGCCCGGCCTTGTACGCCAGATAGGACGCGAACGCGGACACCGTGCCCGCCAGCAGGCCCCAGAAGCCGGCCCACGGCGTCATCCGTTTCCAGAACAGTCCCAGGATGAAGGTCGCGAACAGCGGGGCGTTGAAGAACGAGAACAGCGCCTGCAGGTAGTTCATGATGTTGGAGTAGCCGGCCGCGATGAACGCCGTGCCCACGCCCAGCCCGACGCCCACCACGGTGGCGATCCGGCCGGTCCGCAGATAGTAGGTGTCGTCCCGGTCCTTGACGAGGTGCGCCTGCCAGATGTCGTTGGTGAACACCGTGTTGAACCCGCTGATGTTGGCCGCCATCCCGGCCATGAACGAGGCCAGCAGCCCGGTCACCGCGACACCGAGCACCCCGTTGGGCAGCAGGTCGCGCATCAGCAGCGGGATCGCGTCGTTGTAGTCCTGCCCGTTGCCCAGATCGCCGAAGAGCACCAGCGCGATCATGCCGGGGAGCACGGTGACCAGGGGAATGAGCAGCTTCGGGTACGCCGCGATGATCGGCGTCATCCGGGCCGCGTTGGTGTTCCGGGCCGATAACGCCCGCTGCACCTCGGCGAAGTTCGTGGTCCAGTAGCCGAACGACAGCACGAACCCCAGGCCGAACACGATGCCGATCCAGTGCGCCTGCATCGGGTTGTCGCCCGTGGTGCCCGCCCAGGTGTGCAGGCCGCCCTCGCCGAGCGGGCTCTGCCGTACCTTCTCGAACAGGCCCGAGACGCCGCCCACCTTCATCAGCCCGAGCACGGTCAGTGGGATCAGCCCGGCGAGGATGACGAAGAACTGCAGCACCTCGTTGTAGATGGCCGAGGACAGGCCGCCGAGCGTGATGTACGACAGCACGATCACCGCCGATACCACCACCGACACCGGCAGCGGCCAGCCCAGCAACGCCTCCATGACCAGCGCGAGCGCGTACAGGTTCACCCCGGCGATCAGGATCTGCGCGACCGCGAACATGACGGCGTTCAGCAACTGCGTGGCCCCGTTGAACCGTCTGCGCAGGAACTCGGGCACGCTGCGGACCTTCGAGCGGTAGTAGAACGGCATCATCACGATGCCGAGGAACACCATCGCCGGGACCGCGCCGATCCAGTAGTAGTGGACGGTCATCGCGCCGTACTGGGCGCCGTTGGCCGCCATGCCGAGGATCTCGATCGCGCCCAGGTTGGCCGAGACGAACGCCAGCCCGGTGATCCACGCGGGTAACCCCCGGCCGGCCAGGAAGAAGTCGAGGCTGGAGCTGATCCGCCGCCGTGCGGCGAACCCGATGGCCAGCACGGTCGCGAAGTAGATCGCGATGAGCAGGTAGTCGAGGAGGTTCACGTCAAGGCGCACGGCAGCGTCGCTACCCCCGAACGCCGGCTGTAGGCCCGTGTCTGACGGGATACGGGACCCCTGACGTACTGTCGAAGGGTGGATGTCGCAGACCTGACCCCCGCACAGGCGCGCAGGCGCTTCCGCGAGGGTGAGAGAGTGCCAACCGCGGGCTGGTGCAGGGGCTGGACACAGGCCAACCTGATCGCCGTGCCCAGACAGCTCGGCTACGAGCTGCTGCTGTTCGCCCACCGCAACGCGCGCGCCTGCCCGTTGCTCGACGTGGGCGAGCCGGGGGCGTGGAGCACCGGCCTGTTCACCGGTGACCTGCGCACCGACCTGCCCGGCTACCGGCTCTACCGCGACGGGCGGGCGGTCGCCGACCTCGGCGACGTGGTGGAGGAGTGGCGTGAGGACCTGGTGCCGTTCCTCATCGGCTGCAGCTTCACCTTCGAGCGGGCGCTGCTCGACGCGGGCGTGCCGGTCCGTCATCTGGAGCTGGGGACGAACGTGCCGATGTACCGGACGAACGTCCCGTGCGAGCCGACCACGACCCTGTCGGGGCCGCTCGTCGTGTCGATGCGGCCGGTCCCCGAGACGCTGGTCGAGACCGCGATCGAGGTCAGCGGCCGCTACCCGCTGGTGCACGGCGCGCCCGTGCACACCGGCGACCCGGCCGCGCTCGGCATCGCCGACCTGGCCCGGCCCGACTTCGGCGACCCCGTCGAGGTGCGCCCGGGGGAGGTGCCGCTGTTCTGGGCGTGCGGGGTGACGCCGCAGGCGGTGATCATGGCGAGCGGCGTCGACTACGCGATCGGTCACCTGCCGGGGCACATGGCGATCCTCGACGCCCGCGACGAGCGCTATCGCGTGGGTTAGGCCAGGCCCGCCGCCGCGAGCTGCTCCTCCAGCGGCGCCGCCCCGGGTCGGCCGTCGATCTCCAGATGAGGTACGGCCGGCGGCTCGTCCACCCGGATCGCCTTCAGGAACTCCTCGAACGCCGCCAGTTTGCCCGTGTCACGCTCGAACCCCCTGGCGATCAGCCGCTCGCGCAGCGTCGGGCCGTCGGAACGGACCCACACCAGGTGAACCGGCGCGCCGCCCAGTTCCTCGACCCACCGCTGCCAGGCGTCCACCGAGTGGACCTGGCCGGTGAACGGGCCGTCCAGCATGACCGGGCAGCCGTGCTGCCGGATCTGCCTGGCGGTCCGGGTGAGCCCGGCGTACTCGTACCGCTTGACGTGCTCGTCGTACCACGGCCCCTCGCGCTCGCCGGGCGGGCGACCGCGGCCCCGCAGGACCGCCGTCACGAAGTCGCCGTAGACGGTGTCCTTGTCGAGCAGGGCGGGCACCGGCAGCAGGCGGGCGAGCAGCGCGGCCGCCACCGTGGACTTGCCCGCGCCCGGCGGGCCGCTGATCACCCAGACAGCGCTCATGCGATCAGTGTGCCCGCTCGCCGCCACGGACCGGCCATGCGCCGGAGGGCGGACTCAGACGTCGACGCCGGTGAGCCAGCGCAGCGGGTTGTCGCGGGTGACGACGCGGATGGTGTCCTCGTCGACGCCGACCTCCCGAAGGCGCGGCAGCAGCGCGTGGAAGAGCTGCGCGTAACCCGGCCCGCCGTACTTCTGGGTCTGCGCCACCCGGCTGAGCCCGGTGCCGACCAGCAGGCGCTCGGTGTGCCCATCCTCGATGAGGCCGAGCGCGATCCGGGCGGCCTCGTCGGGGCCGGCGCCGAGTGTGGTCAGGCTCACGTACGCGCCCGACTCGGCGATCTTGCGGGCCGCGGGCAGGTCGGGCCCGGTGTGGCGGACGCTGACGCGCGAGGCGGGCAGGCCCTGGGCGAGCAGGATCTCCAGCAGGCCCAGGCTGTCCTGGCCGTGGGTGGCGACCGGCAGCCGGGTGGCGAGGGAGGCGCGGGCGGCGGCGATCAGGGCGTTCTCCTCGGCGGGGGTGCAGCGGGCGCCCCAGCAGCCGACCTCGCCGATCACGCCGGGGAACACGCCGGTGCCGTCGATGCCGTCGAGGATGTCGGTCAGCAACCGCGCGGTGAGCGTCTCCACGTCGGTGTGGCCGGTCCGCGTGAACGGCTCGGCGAACAGGCCGGTCGCGGCGATGACCGGCACCCGGCTGCTGGCCGCGATGCGGGCCAGGGTGTCGGGGTCCCGGCCCATGCCGATGCAGGTCAGGTCGACGATCAGGTTGAGCTGGTCGGACTGGCGCAGGTCCCGCAGCTCCGCGATGACGGTGTGCTCCTCGTCGAGCCACCGGTACGGGTCGGAGTCGATGCCGACCGCCCACCGCATGTCGTCGCGCAGGTGCTCATGGGGAAGAACGGCACCGGTGATGGCGGCCGCGCGGATGGGGCCGGTGACGGTGCGTAGCATGACCTCGGGCATATCAGACATTAACCGACGATTGCCGGAAGCCAGTGGTTCGGGGCGGATATTTTACTATTGACTGGTTTTCGAGTCATTGCCCTGGGTTGCGACTGACTGTTGTCCGGCTCGTCGTATCCTGGGGACACACCGACCGTCCGGGGGGACAGTGCCGATCCATGACTCCGACACCGGGGACTCCGATGTGGTCAAGGACGAGGCCGCACGCCGCTCCGCCATGCCCGCACGTCGTCACGGGCTGCACGGCTGGCTGGACGGCATCAGATCCAACCGCACGGGCGCACTCACACTCAAGATCATAATCGGCGTGATCGGCGGTGTCATGGTGGTCGGGGGGCTCATCATGGTGCCCTTCCCCGGCCCCGGCTGGCTGGTCGTGTTCGCCGGCCTGGCGGTGCTGGCCACGGAGTTCCACTGGGCCCGCCGGTTGCTCGAGTTCGGCAAGCGGGTGCTGCACGCCTGGACCGAGTGGTACAAGAAGCAGGGCTGGACGGTCCGCGTCATCGTGCTGGTCATCACGGCCGCGGTGGCGACCACGATCGTCTACCTGGGTTGCAAGACGGTCGGGATCGACCTGGTGATGCTGGCCAACACGTTCATCACCCATACCTGATCACTATGACCGGCGGCTTTCGCCGGTTCCCGCGCCTATTCTGCGGGCGTGCTCGCCCATATCGCCATCGCGCTGTCCCTGACGCTGCTCGCCCCGGCCGCCCCGGTGCCGCTCCCCGGCGTGGGGGTGAGCTACACCGAGCAGACCGGTGATCCCGTACGGCTCAGCGCGTACGGACTCGGCACGAGGAGCACCTACCTGCGGGCCAGGACCGGAGCCACGTTCACCCGGCAGCCCGCCCTGGCCGAGGCCGCGGTCTCACCCGACGGGCGCACCGTCGCCGGAGTGCCCGGCAGCTACCGGGCCGGCTACGACGCGCTCCTGCTCACCGACCGGGCCACCGGCGCGACCCGGCGGGTCCGCACCGTCGCCAAGCCGCTGACCGCCTCCTACGTCTCCTGGACCCGCGACAGCGGGCAGGTCGTGCTGACCGTCGAGCAAAAGGTCTCCGGCCGGTGGCAGGCGGCCGGATTCACCGTGGTGAACGTGGCGGCGGGCACCGCCCGCACCGTGCGGCTGTCCGGCCTCGACCGCCAGGCGACCTTCTGGTGGAGCCCTGACGGCAAGCTGGTCGCGCGCCACAACGGCGGCCTGCGCACCCACCGCGTGACCGACGGCGCGGTCGTCGGCACCCATCCCGCGATCGGCCTGCCGACCGGCCCGGAGGACTCCTACTCGCCGTCGGGCAGGCGGCTGGCCGTGTGGTGCCCCGCGCGCTTCAGGGAAGGGCTGTGCCTGGCGGACCCGGCCACCGGCCGGATCGCGCGGCGGGTCGCCGCGCAGCCGGTGGCGTTGTTCGGCTGGTGGGACGAGAACCACGTCATCGCGGTCGTGACCGACCGGAGCGACTACCGGCTGGCGGTGCTCGGCCTGGACGGCAAGGTCACGCGGGTGCTCGCCCCGATCCCGCGCCGGACGTGGACGGCGAACCTCTGGCTGGGCTTCACGCGCTCCTGAACGTCAGCGCTCCTGAACGCTACGAGCCCTGAACGTCACAGGTAGAGGCCGGTGCCGTGGTCGGTCTCCTGCGTGGCCACCGCGTGCAGGTCGCGCTCGCGCATCACGAGGTAGACCTGCGCGTGCAGCTCCACCTCGAACTGCTCCTCGGGGTTGAGCAGCACCTTGTCGCCGACCTTGACCGAGCGCACGTTGGACCCGACGCCGCGGACCTCGCCCCAGGCCAGCCGGTTGGCGAGCTTGACCGTGGCGGGAATGACGATCCCGGATCCGCTCCGCCGCTCCTCGGACGCCTGGTCCAGCTTGATCATGACCCTGTCGTGCAGCATCTGAATCTCGAACTTGGGCTCTAGCACGGGCCAAGTTTACGTTCCGTGAGAGGGCCTCCCGACGCCTACCGGTGTCGCAAAGCACACTTACCACCAGGTTCGGGACATGAGAAGGTGTGCTCCATGCACGAGGTGGAAGCCCGCGTCCTCAACGCCATCGACGACTCCGACACCGTCAACCTGCTGGCCGAGACGGTCAAGGTGCCCAGCGTGACCGGCACCGATGCCGAGTCGGAGCTTCAGCACACCTTCGCCCGCCTGCTGACCGAGGCCGATCTGGACGTGGACGTCTGGAAGCTCGACCTCGACGAGCTGAGAGCCCGCGACGGTTTCCCCGGCACCGAGGCGCCCAGAGCCGAGGGCTACGGCGTGGTGGGCGTCAGCGAGGGCGAGGGGGTCCCGGCGCTGGCGCTGCAGGGGCACGTCGACGTCGTGCCGACCGGCGACCTGGCCAAGTGGGAGGGCAGCGACCCGTTCGCCGCCAGGATCATCGGCGACACCCTGCACGGCCGGGGCGCCTGCGACATGAAGGCCGGGCTGGTGGCCAACCTGGCCGTGATCCGCGCGATCCGGAAGGCCGGCGTGCGGCTGGCCAGGCCGCTGGCCCTGCACTGCGTGGTCAGCGAGGAGGACGGCGGGCTCGGGGCGTTCGCCACGCTCGCCAGGGGACACACCGCGCAGGCCGCCGTCATCACCGAGCCGACCAGCGGGGCCGTCATCACGGCCAACGCGGGGGCGCTGACGTTCCGGCTGGAGATCTCCGGGCGGGCCGCGCACGGCGCCACCAGGTACGAGGGGGTCAACGCCATCGAGGTGTTCTGGCCCGTGTTCGAGGCGATCCGGCGGCTGGAGGCCGAACGCAACCGTGACGTCCCGGCCGCCTTCGCCGCCAACCCGCTGCCGTACCCGATCGAGGTCGGCACCGTGCGGGCGGGCGACTGGGCGAGCACCGTGCCCGACCTGCTCGTCGCCGAGGGGCGGCTGGGCGTCCGGCTCGACGAGGACCCGGCCGAGGCGCGGGCGGCGTTCGAGGAGGCGGTGCTCGGCGCGGCCGGCCCATGGCCGCGCGAGAACCCGCCGGTCATCACCTGGCCGGGCGGCCAGTTCGCCAGCGGGCGGCTGCCGGAGGCGCATCCGCTGCTCGGCGAGGTCGTCCGGGCGGTCGCCGACACCTCGGGCGGGTCGCCGCGGGAGACGGCCGCGCCGTACGGGAGCGATCTGCGCCTCTACGCGGCGGGCGGCATCCCGACGCTGCACTACGGGCCCGGCGACGTACGGTTCGCGCACGCCCCCCGGGAGCAGGTGTCGCTGGCCGAGCTGCGCGACGTCACCCGAGCGCTGGCCGTGCTCGTGGTGCGCCGCTGCGGGACCCTCTGACGGGTCCGCCGGTCAGGACGCGACGCTCATCCGGCGGCGCGACTCGGGGACGATGAGCGGGGTGCCGGTCTGCGGGTCGGGGATGATCTCGCAGCGCAGGTCGAAGACCTGGCGCACCAGCTCCGGCGTGACGATGCCCGACGGGTCGCCCTGCGCGACGATGCGGCCCTCGCGCATGACGATCAGGTGGGTGGCGTAGCGGCACGCCTGGTTGAGGTCGTGCAGCACGGCCACCATCGTCCGGCCCGTCTCGTGCAGCTCGGCGCACAGGTCGAGCACCTCGATCTGGTGGGCGATGTCGAGGAACGTCGTCGGCTCGTCCAGCAGCAGGATGGACGTCTCCTGGGCGAGCGCCATCGCCAGCCACACCCGCTGCCGCTGTCCGCCCGACAGCTCGTCCACGATCCGGTCGGCCAGCACGGCCACGTCGGTGGCGCGCATCGCCTCGGCCACGGCCGTCTCGTCCGCCCGCGACCACTGCCGCATCAGCCGCTGGTGCGGGTAACGGCCGCGCCCCACCAGGTCGGCCACGGTGATGCCGTCGGGCACGATCGAGCTCTGCGGCAGCAGCCCGAGCCGGCGCGCGACCTCCTTCGACGGCAGCGAGGTGATCAGGCCGCCGTCCAGGTGCACGGCGCCCTTCCTGGGCCGCAGCATCCGGGCCAGGGCGCGCAGCAGCGTGGACTTGCCGCACGCGTTGGGGCCGATGATCACGGTGAACGACGAGTCGGGAATCGCCACGTCCAGGTGCTCGGCCACGACGCGCTGGTCGTAGGCGAGGGTCAGGCCGGCGCCGGACAGGCGCGTGGCCGAGGGGACGGCGAGCTCGGAACGGGCCATCAGTGGCGGTCCTTTCGCAGCAGCAGGGCGAGGTACGTGCCGCCGATCGCGGCGGTGAGCACGCCGACGGGCAGTTGGGCGGGGGCGATCACGCGCTGGGCGGCCAGGTCGGCGGCCGTCAGCAGGACGGCGCCGACGAGCGCCGAGGAGGCCATGGTGACGCCGGGGGAGCGGGTCAGGCGCCGGGCCAGCTGGGGAGCGGCCAGCGCGACGAAGGCGACCGGGCCCGCCGCGGCCGTGGCCACGCCGCACAGCAGCACCCCGGCCACGATGGCCACCGCCCGCACGGCCTCCACCCGGATGCCCATGGCGCGGGCGGAGTCGTCGCCCATCTCGATCATCCGCAGCGGCCTGGACACGTACGCGCAGGCGGGCAGCAGCACGGCCAGCGCCACGGTCAGCGGCAGGACGTAGGACCAGTCGCGCCCGCCGAGGCTGCCGGTGAGCCAGGCGCCGGCGGTCGCGGCGTCGTTGATGTTGGCCCTGGTCAGCAGGTAGTTGTTGGTGGCGATGAGCAGCGCGTTGGCGCCGATGCCGACGAGCACCAGCCGGTAGCCCTGCACGCCGCGCCGGAACGCCGCCAGGTAGACCAGCAGCGCGGTCACCACGCAGCCGGTCATCGAGCCGGCGGCGATCTGCGCGGCGGAGCCGCCGGAGACCACGACGAGGATGCCGCCGGTGGAGGCCCCGGCGGAGAAGCCGATGAAGTCGGGGCTGCCGAGCGGGTTCCTGGTCAGGCTCTGGAAGATCGCACCGCTGAGCCCGAACGCCGCGCCGACCAGCAGGCCGGTGAGGACCCTGGGGGCGCGCAGCTTGTTCACGATGAGTTCGGCGATGGGCGGGCCGTCGCCGAACAGCGCGGCCAGCACGTCGGGCACGGGCACGGTGAACTCGCCGGTCGAGATGGCCAGCACGGCCACGGCGAACGCGGTCAGCACGAGCAGCACCCAGACGAGCAGGGCACGGGGCGCGACCCGCAGCGACCAGTCGCCCAGGCGGACGGCCCGGGGCCGCCCGGATACCGGCGGGACGGGGGGACGCGCGGTCATAGGGCGGCCAGCCTTCTGCGCCGGGCCAGCAGGATGAAGATCGGGGCGCCGACCATCGCGCACATGATGCCCACCTGCACCTCGCCGGGCCGGGCGATGAGCCGCCCGGCCACGTCGGCGGCCAGCAGCAGCACCGGCGCGGCGAGCGCCGAGTAGGGCAGCACCCACCGCTGGTCCTGGCCGACCAGGGCGCGCACCGCGTGGGGGACGGCGAGGCCCACGAACCACAGCGGCCCGGCGGCGGCCGTGGCCGCTCCGCACAGCAGCGTGACCGCGACCCCGGTGAGGACCCGGGTGCGGGTGACGGCCACGCCGAGCGCCTTGCCCGCGTCGTCGCCCAGCGACAGCATGTTGAGCGGCCTGGCCAGCAGCAGCCCCAGCACGATGCCGGCGGCCATGAAGGGCGCCAGCCGCACCAGCACGTCGGCGCTCTGCGCGGCCAGCGAGCCGGTCAGCCAGAACCTCATCCGGTCGAACGTCTGCGGGTCCATGCGCAGGACCGCCGAGGACACGGCGGTGAAGACCATGCCCACCGCGACGCCCGCGAGCGTCAGCCGTACCGGACCGGCGCCCGAGCGGCCGGCGGCGCCCAGCGAGTAGACGATGACGGACGCCAGCGCGGCCCCGCCGAAGGCGAACCAGACGTAGACGGCCGGGTCGGTCAGCCCGAGCAGCGCCAGCGCGAACGTGACGCCCACCGCGGCGCCCTCGTTGATGCCCAGCAGCCCGGGGTCGGCCAGCGGGTTGCGGGTCAGGCTCTGCATGAGCGCTCCGGCCAGCCCGAGCGAGGCCCCGACCCCGATGCCGAGCAGGGTGCGGGGGATGCGCAGCTCGCGGATCACGGTGTGGTCGCTGGACCCGTCGGGCGAGGTCAGCGCGTCGATCACCACGGACAGGGGGACCGACCGGGCTCCCAGCGCGACGCTGGCCATCGCCATGAGCACCAGCAGACCGAGGGCGACCACGAGCCCGCCGGCCAGCGCCGCCGAGCGCCCGCGGCGCGGTGCCGCCGCCTCGCGCTCGTCGGCGGTCCGGGCCGCCGGGGCGGCCGGCTCCGTATCCTCAGCCGGGCGCACCCGACCCCCTTCCCTAGCGGTCAAATTAAGGCAAGGCTAATCTAAAGCCTTGATACCAAGGCAAGCCTAACCTTAGGAGCTGTAAATGTCGCGACCAGGACTGGCGCGTAGGGGATTTCTGACGGCCGCGGGTGTCGCGGCGGCACTGACGCTGGCCGCCTGCGGATCGGGCTCCGGGAGCGAGGCCACAGGTGACACGCCCGCCTCACAGCCGGCCTCCGCGTCCACCTCCTGGACGTTCACCGACGACCGCGGCCAGAAGCTGGAGCAGCCCAAGGCGCCCACGAAGATCGTCGCCCAGGTCAGCTCCGCCGCCGCGCTGTGGGACTTCGGGGTCCGCCCGGTCGCGGTGTTCGGCCCGCACAAGCTGTCGGACGGCAGCAAGGACCCGCAGGTGGGCAACGTCGACATCACCAAGGTCACCGGCCTCGGCAACGTGTGGGACGAGTTCAACGTGGAGCAGTACATCGCGCTCCAGCCCGACCTGCTGGTCAGCAGCATGTACGAGAAGGGCACCCTCTGGTACGTCCCGGAGAAGTCCAAGGCCACGATCGAGCAGGTCGCCCCGACCGCCGGCATCATGCTGACCGGCCAGACCGCCACGCAGGTGATCGGCAGGTACGAGGAGCTCGCCAAGTCGCTCGGCGCCGACATGCAGGGCGTGCCCGAGGCCAAGGCCCGCCTTGAGGCCGCGACCAAGGAACTGGCCCAGTTCAAGGACCTCAAGATCCTCATGATGTCCGGCGGCGCCGACCAGATGTGGGTAGTCAACCCGCCGGAGTACCCGGACATCCGCCTTCTCACCGACAACGGGCTGAACGTCATCACGCCGTCCAAGGTGGACGACGGCGGCTTCTTCCAGACCCTGAGCTGGGAGAACGCCGACATGTACGAGGCCGACGTGATCCTCTACGACACCCGCACCCAGGCGCTCAAGCCCGCGGAGATGATGAAGAAGCCGACCTTCGCCAAGCTGCCCGCGGTCAAGGCCGGCCAGCTCTACCCGTGGAAGGCCGAGGCGCCCTTCAGCTACCAGGGCTACGCCGACTTCGTCGAGCAGCTCGTGGCCGACCTGAAGAAGGCTAGTAAGCTCCCCTGACCTCGATGATCTCGGCCAGGGGAAACTCCAGGTAGTCGCCCGCCTCCTCGCACCAGGCGTCGAGGGCGCCGCCCTTGAGCTCCCCGTGGCTGATCGTGGCGGTCAGTCCGTCGGTCAGCGTGATGCCCGCGCGGACACCGCGGTCGACGACGAAGCCGAGCAGCGACTGCTGCGCGGTCGGCAGCCGGGTCGCCATCCGGCCGATGACGGCCCAGGTGCGGCCGCTGTGCTCGGCCGCCTTGCCGGCGGCGACCAGGCGGCGGGCGTGCTCGTGCGGGTCGGGGGCCGGATCGGCGATCACCTGCCGCAGCGCGTCGTGGTCGGCGAAGTCGGCCAGCTCGGCCACCTGCCCGCCGGGCAGCAGGATGAGCTTGCCGTTCGGCGCCTCCTCGACGCGGGTGCGGCGGATCGCGATCTCGCCCGTGTCGGCGACCGGCACCGGCGAGTAGCCGTTGTCGCGCAGCGCCGCCAGGGTGCGCTCGGCGGTCGCCGAGCTCACCAGCACCGTGGGCGCGAGCAGCCGCAGGCCGAGCCGGGTCAGCCGCCGGTGACCGGCGATCTCGGCCAGCAGCGTGGGGTCGGAGGCCTGGACCACGCAGCCCACCGTGGTCACCGTGACCTCGCCGTGCCGGCGGGCCACGTCGCGCACCATGTACTCGAGCGGCTGCGGGATCGCGCCCACCGCGGCCAGCTCCTCCAGCAGCTCTCCGGCCTCGTGGCCGTGGTCGAGGGCGCCGCGCACGCTCTCGGTGGTGAACCTCCACACCGAGGCCGCGCCGCGCGACTCGCGCTCGGCCACCCGGTCGAGCAGCGCCGCCAGCTCCGTCGACGGCGGGCCCGTCACCACGGCGGTCAGGTCGGGGCCGAACAGCGCGCTGCGGCGCACGCTGGCCAGTGCCCGGGTCGACGCCTCCACCAGCAGCGGATCGTGCTCGACCAGCGGCACCGAGGCGTCGTTCTCGTCGCCCGCGCTGGCGGCCAGCCCGGCGAGCGCCCGCCCGAGGTCGGTCAGCGAGTCGTTGGCCAGCAGCCCGAGCAGGCGGGCCTCGTCGAGCACCGCCGAGGCGCAGGTGGCCAGCAGGGCCTGGTCGAGCAGCGGGGCCTGCCAGTGCACGTCGCGGACGAGCCCGGCCCGGTCGGCGAAGGCCGTGCCGGCCGGCAGCTGGGCGAGCGTGGTCAGCACGGCCCGGCGGATCCGGGCCACGGCGGCGCCCGCCTGGTCGTCGCCCAGCACGGTGCCGTACTTGCCGTCGATCCGGCGCAGCGACGAGCGCTCCATGCGCCACCAGGCCGACAGCAGCACCCGCAGCCGCGCCGAGCCCTCGTCGAGCCGCCAGCGGTCGAAGCGCTCGGTCGGCACCATGCCACCGGACTTCTCGTCGAGGGCGAGCAGCCGGGCCACCGCGCAGATCTCCAGCAGCAGCCGGGTCTCGTCCTCGTCGCAGCCGGTCTCCTTGGCGATGCGGCGCACCTCGCGCACGCCCACGCCGCCGGTCTTGAGCAGCGGCAGCGGCGCCTTGGAGGTGTTGTCGAGCAGTGCCGCGCACCGCTCGACCACGTGCGGCGCCGCCAGCGTCATCAGGTGGTCGACCTCTTCGGGGTCGATCGGGATGGTGGCGACCTCGGGGGCCTCGGGAGTGAACGGCGGATGGTAGCCGGGCCCGCGCAGGCAGAGCGCGACCTCGCGCGGCATCTCGGCCACGTGCCAGCTGGGCCGGTAGAGCAGGCCGTGGTCGGCCGACCACTTCTCGGCCGTGCCCGGTGTCACGAACCGGCCGCCGTCGACGTCGCGGACGGGACCGTCCCAGGCGAAACCGTCGAGCAGCTCGCGGGTGCCCTCGGGGGCGTGGCTCAGCAGCGCGGCCAGCCGTTCGGGATCGCCGAGCACCTCGCTCACCCGGGCGATCGTGCGGCGCTTGTTGCCGGGAGGGGCCAGGCCGAGGTTGCGGGCCAGCATGCGGAGGGTGTCGGTGCTGATCGTCCAGGAGTTGAGGTAGTGGTCGAGCGGCTCGCCCAGGCCGAGCGGCGCGGCCCACCAGCGCGACACCGCCTCGGCCAGGCGCACCGCGCCCTCGGCGTCGGGCCAGGCGAGCGCGTGGTCGTAGAGGCGCGCGAGCCAGGGGGTCACCTCTTCGACGGGCACGCCGAGGAAGGCCGCCAGCCGTTCGGGGGTGGCGTGGCGCACGACCAGGCAGGCCTGCGCCAGCTCCAGGCAGGGAAGTGGCAGCCCGCGCAGGGCCTCCATCACGGCGAAGCCGTTGCCCAGCCGCTGGGCGAGGGTGTCGAGCCGCCGCGGCCACGGCGCCGCGATGGCGTCGGGCCGGTTGGCCAGGATGCGGCCGAGCCCGTCTTCGTCAAGTGTTCGCAGCCAGCCGAGCAGGTGATCATCCATCGGTCAGCACTCTCAGGGGTCGCACGCGGGACTCACCGTGAGCCATAGCCAACCACGGTAATGCAGATCACCTTCTGTCAGCAGAGGACTGCCCAGACGATCTTTCCCTGAGGTGCGAGCGCCGACCAGCCCCACCGGCGGCTGACCGACTCGACGATGTGCAGCCCGAGACCGCCGGTGTCGAGCGGGCCCGGATAGCGCAGCACCGGGACCGAGGACGCGGGATCGGTGAACGCGCTGGTGACGAGCGTGCCGCGGCGTACGAGCGACATGTGCACGGGACGCGCGCCGGGAGGCTCTGACTCGCGCAGCCCGTGGCGCAGGGCGTTGGTCGCGAGCTCGGAGACCACCAGCTCCATGGTGTCGGTGAGCTCCTCGAGTTTCCAGCCGGCCAGCGCGGCGGCCGCGAAGCAGCGGGCGGCGTGCACGGAAGAGGGCGTGGGCGGCAGGACGAACGTGGCGCTGGCGGACGGGCCGGGGACCAGTAAGTCGCGCGCCGCCTCGGGCCACCAGCCGACAGGGGGCCACCAGTCGAACGTGGTCCAGTGGCCGGGCGCCAGGGTGGATTGCACGGTGATCATTCTGCGACAAACTCTCGTGCAGGTGCAAGGGCGAATGCACGTGCAGCCGGTCCTTGCAGGCGCTACGGTTGCCATCAAATGGTCAAAGTGCGGGAAAGGGGATCTTGTCTACGGCTGATGATCTTTCGGCCGTGAAGTGACAGACTGTGTGTCAAGGAAACAACCAAGGAGCAGCGCGTGTCCCTCGATCCGCCCGGTTCTGGTTCGACCGTGAGGCGCATCATGCTCGGCGCCAGCCTTCGGCGTCTGCGTGAGGCCAGCGAGCTCACCCGCGACCAGGCCGGATTCCACATCCGGGCATCCGAGTCCAAGATCAGCCGGATGGAGCTCGGTCGGGTCGGGTTCAAGACACGTGACGTGGAAGACCTGCTCACCCTGTACGGCGTCGTCGACGATGCCGAGCGCCGTGCCCTGCTGGAAATGGTCCGCGAGGCCAACACCCCCGGGTGGTGGCACAAGTACTCGGCCGTGCTCCCCTCGTGGTTCACCACGTACGTGGGGCTGGAGGAGGCCGCGAACGTGATCCGCACCTACGAGGTGCAGTTCGTTCCCGGTCTGCTGCAGACGGCGGCCTACGCGCGGGCGGTCTACCAACTCGGCAACCCTGATGCCTCCCCTGAGGAGATCGAGCGCCGCGTGCATCTGCGCATGCAGCGGCAAGAACGCTTCACGCAGAAGGACGGCCCGCGGTTGTGGGCGGTCATCGACGAGGCGACCCTCAAGCGGACCATCGGCGGGCGGGAGGTCATGTCCGAGCAGCTCCAGCATCTGCTGGAAGTCGCTGCCCTTCCCAATATCACCGTTCAGGTGATGCCCTTCAGGTTCGGCATGCACGCCGCTGAAGGGGGCGCGTTCAGCATCTTGCGGTTTCCCGAGTCCGATTTGTCGGACGTTGTCTACGTTGAGCAGCTCTGGGGTGCCCTGTATCTGGATAAGCGTGAGGACATCGACCCGTACCTCACGGCTATGGAGCAGTTATGCGTGGAGAGCACCACGCCAGGGGGCACCGTCGAGCTCATCGGCGGTCTTCTCAGAAAGATGTAGATGAAGCAGACCTACAACGGCATGCCCGCGGCCGACCTGAAGCAGGTCGCCTGGCGCAAGAGCCGCTACAGCAACTCTCAGGGCAACTGCGTGGAGCTCGCGAAGCTCCCTGATGGCGGGATCGCGGTGCGCAACTCGCGCTTCCCCGACGGCCCCGCGCTGATCTACACCCGTGACGAGATCCGGGCCCTGGTGCTCGGAGTGAAGGACGGAGAGTTCGACGGTCTCCTTGTGTAACGACGAGTTAACCTCCGGCGTGCCCGCTTAACGGGGGCGCGCCGGAGGTGTAACTTCCCGGTCTCGCCGTCCGGCCATGATCGGCTTCATGCTCGACCAGATGACGCTCTATCCGATCGCCGACGACGTGCTCTTCGCGCCCGGCGGCAAGGTCGTGATCCGCACCTACGGCGTCGCGCCCGCGGCCTCCGGGGGCTCCACCGGCTCGGTCGCCTACCGTACGTGGGTGACCGGTGTCCTTGACCAGCCGCGCTACTGGCACTGGGGTCACTTCGAGGACGCCGCCTCCGGGCACCGCCGGGTGCTGGAGTGGCTCACCGGAAGGGGCCCGCGGCCCGTCCAGGCACTCACCTGACCCCTGTCATGCCGAGATGGGGGGAGAGCCGGGCCCCGCACGAGCCGGCGCTGCGCGTCAAGGGCGGCTGACCGGCGCGTTCCAGGTCACGATGACCGGCTCGGCGTGCTCGAAGCCGAGCCGCGAGTAGGTGCCGGTCTCCAGCTTGAAGAAGCGGCCCGCCTCGGGCGACAGGCCCAGCCAGCGCGCCGCGATCACCCGCAGCAGGTGGCCGTGCGCCACCAGCGCCACCCGGCCCGGCGCCCGCCGCGCCCGCGCGATCACCCGGTCGGCCCGGGCTCCGACCTGGGCGGCGCTCTCGCCGGGATGCTCGGCGTCGCCGGGCGGCACGCCGTCACGCCACAGGTACCAGCCGGGGCGCGTCTCGCGGATCCCGGGCGTGGTCAGCCCCTCGTGGCCGCCGTAGTCCCACTCCCACAGGTCGGCGTCGACCTCGTACCCCGGCAATCCGGCCAGCTCCGCCGTACGGCGGGCGCGCGACGCGGGGGAGGACAGCACGAGATCGAACGCGCACTCCTTGACCAGCGGCGCGAGCGCCCGTGCCTGGTCCTCGCCGCGGGCGGTCAGCGGGACGTCGGTGCGGCCGGTGTGCCTGCCCGTCCGGCTCCACTCGGTCTCGCCGTGCCTCAGCAGCAACATCTCGTCCATGCCCTCCATCATCGGGCACGGCCGCCGCGCGGCCCCCGTGAGGCGTTAACCGCAATGCCGGGTAGTTAAGGTGCTTGGGCGGTTGTCGAGTCAGGTTTGTTGAGGATCTCGGTGTGGACGACTGTCCG
>NZ_JCADBK010000031.1:0-85806 GCF_059358955.1 Nonomuraea sp. CX421
GGCCTCCGCCGTTGACCAGGCGGTGCAGGAATGCCATGAGGATGATCTGGCAGGCGGCTTCGTGGTAGCCCTCCTGCTGGATGAGGACCTCGCCGTGCTCGCGCCAGAACACGACGAACTCCTGCAGCAGGCGCGGCAGGTCGAACCGGCCGTCGGGCAGCACGAAGCTGCGCGGATCGGCCTTGACGAACCGCTCCGTGCGATCGCCCAGGACCCGTAGCAGGACCTCTCGGTAGATGGGGTTGGCGATCTCCAGGTCCCTGGTTCCCCGGATGAGGCCCAGATCATGAACGTAGGAGACGTCATCGTCGAAAGAAGTGTCCGTGCCTGGCCATGTTCCCGCCACGATCGGTTCGATCACCCGTTCCACCCGTGGTTCGTGCAGCCGCGTCACGAGGGCGTCCAGATGGGTGGCGCGTGCGCGGATCAATCGCTCTTTGGCCTCCTCCACCTGCCCTGCGGTGATGGCGCCGGCCACCCCCATCTCGAAGGTGATCTCATGGGCGACGGCGTTGACCAGCCACGGCTGTCCCTGCGTCAGCTCGAAGACCCGGTCCACCGCGTCCTTGGTGAACTCCTGCCCGGTCGCCCGCGTGTGGTGCTCGTAGAGCTCGGCGATCTCGTCGGCGGTGAAGTCGCCCAGGCGCAGCGACTTGGTGATGATGTTGAACGGGCTGGTGGGATTGCAACGGCCAGGGTCGGCACCCACAGCGATCTTGTAGTCACGGACGTCACGTAGCCCGCACAGAATCACTGATGTGGGGAACGGGTGCCCCTCAGGCCGTGCGTTGTGGCCGTCGCGTAGCTGGCAGAGGAAGCTGACCAGGCTGTCGCCCTGCAAGGCGTCGATCTCGTCGAAGAACAGCACCACCCGGCGCGGGCAGCGACGGCACCACTCGCTCAGCGCGGTGGCGATCCGGCTGCCCGGCGTGGCTTGCGGCCAGGGATCCGGCGGCAGCAGCTCGTCCGGCCAGCCCGATCGCTCGGCGGCCGCACGGATCGAATCCAGAAGCAGCGACTCCCCCCAGCCGACGTCGTCGTGGGCGACCTTGGCGCGCTCGCAGGAGAAGACCAGGGCTGCGATGTCCCCCTCGGCCGTCAACTCGGAGGCCAGGGTGCGCAGACCTGTCGTCTTGCCGGTCTGCCGGGGCCCGTGGACCACGAAGTATCGGTCCATGTCGACCAGCACCCGCGCCTCGGGAAGCCGCGGTGTGGGAGGCAGCATGTAGTGCCGCTGCGGGTCACAGGGGCCGGTGGTGTTGAAGTATCTCGCTCGGGGTGGGCGCATGGTCACATCCTGTCATTGCGCCCTGCGTTGAGTGGCGGCATCCGGGGCGAGGCTCTGGCCCTTCTGTCGGGGCGTGCGCGTATCTTGACCACATGTCTGACATCGAGGTTGACGGCCGCGACGTCCGCATCAGCAATCCTGACAAGGTGGTCTTTCCGCGCACCGGCCACACCAAGCTCGACCTGGTCCGCTACTACCTGGCGGTGGGCGAGGCGGCGCTGCGGGGCGTGGCCGGCCGGCCGATGATCCTCAAGCGGTTCCCGCGCGGCATCGAGGAGGAGGCGTTCTTCCAGAAGCGCGCCCCGGCCAAGCGGCCCGACTGGATCGAGGTGGCCACGCTGCGCTACCGGTCCGGGCTGAGCGCCGACGAGGTCGTGGTCAGCGACCTGGCCCAGCTCGCCTGGGTGATCAACCTCGGCTGCGTCGACCTCAACCCGCACCCGGTGCGGGCGGGCGACCTGGCCCACCCCGACGAGCTGCGGATCGACCTCGACCCGGTGCCCGGCGTCGAGTGGGCCGACGTGCTGCGCACCGCGCAGGTGGCGCGTGAGGTGCTGGCCGACCACGGGCTGACCGCATGGCCCAAGACGTCGGGGTCGCGTGGCTTCCACGTCTACGCCCGGATCGAGCCGCGCCGCCCGTTCGCCGACCTGCGCAGGGCGGCCGAGGCGGTGGCCCGGGAGGTCGAGCGGCGCGCCCCCGAGATCGCCACCAGCCGCTGGTGGAAGGAGGAGCGCCACGGGGTGTTCGTCGACTTCAACCAGAACGCCTACGACCGCACGGTGGCCTCCGCCTACTCCGTGCGGGCCGTGCCCGACGCCCGGGTGTCCACGCCGCTGACCTGGGACGAGGTGCCCGGCTGCCGGCCCGAGGCGTTCACCGTCGGCACCGTGCCGGCGCGGCTGGCCGAGACGGGCGATCCGTGGGAGGACATCGACCTGCACGCGGGCTCGCTCGACGGGCTGCTGGAGCTGGCCGAGTCGCTGGGGCCCGCGCCCAGACCGCCCAAGGGCGAGGGCCGCAGGCGTCAGGTGGTGCCGGTGATCGAGATCGCCAGGGCCGAGCACAAGGACGAGGCGATGGCCGGGTTCGAGCGCTGGAAGGCCCGCCACCCCGAGGTCGCCGCGCTGCTGCGGCCCGCCGACGTGCTGGTCGACGGCATGCGCGGGCGCAGCAGCGTGTGGTATCGGATCCGCGTCAACCTCCAGCACGTGCCCGAGGCCGAGCGGCCCGGCCAGGAGCCGCTGGAGGTCGACTACGACCCGTGGGGCGGCCTCAGCGACCCGAGATGAGGTTGGCCAGCCGCGCGTAGACCGAGGTGGTGGTGCCCCGTTCGTTCTCGTGGCGGTCGGCGGCGCGGAACAACGTGTAGATGAGCTGCACTCCGGCCCACCGCAGCGGCTCCGGCTCCCACTGACGCACCTGCCGGCCCACCCACGGCAGCGCGGTCAGCTCGGTGTCGCGGCGCAGCACCAGGTCCCGCAGGGTGCGACCGGCCAGGTTGGTGGTGGTCACCCCGCTGCCCACGTAGCCGCCCGCCCAGCCGAGACCGGTGGCGTGGTCGAGGTGCACGGTCGAGCACCAGTCGCGCGGCACTCCGAGCACCCCGCACCACGCGTGCTGGACCCGGACGTCCGCCGAGGCGGGGAACAACCTGACCAGCATCCGCCAGAGCAGCGCCACCGTCTGCGCCTGGGTGGCGCCCCGGTCGTCGGTGCGGGAGCCGTACCTGTAGGGCACCCCGCGACCGCCGATCGCGATCCGGTCGTCGGCGGTGCGCTGCGCGTAGATGTAGGCGTGCGCGTGGTCGCCGAGCAACTCGCCGCCCGCCCAGCCGATGTGCTTCCACACCTCGGCGGGCAACGGCTCGGTGACGATCATCGAGCTGTTCATCGGCAGCCACTGCCGGTGCTGGCCGGCCAGGCCGGCGGTGAAGCCCTCGGTGGCGCGGATGACGTAGTCGGCGGAGACGACGCCGCGCGTCGTGACGGCCGACGCCTTACCGCCCTGGCGGGGGCGGATCTCGGTCACCGTGGTGTCCTCGAAGATGTCCACGCCGAGCCCGGCGACGACCCGGGCCAGCCCGACGGCCAGCTTCGCCGGTTGGATGCGGGCGCAGTGCGGAGAGTAGGCGGCCTCCAGCGCGCCCGCCACCCGCAGCCGCTCGTCCTGCTCGTCGCGGTCCAGCAGCCGGTAGTCGTCCTCCTCGTAACCCCAGCCGCGCAGGTGGGCGACCTCCTCGCGCAGCCGGCGGCGCTGCGCCGGGTTGGTCGCGACGTTGATCATCCCGCTCTTGTGGATGTCGGCGTCGATGCCCTCCTCGCGCGTCACGTCGATCACCTCGTCGACCGCGCCGAACATGGCCCGCTGCAGGTCGATCATCGCCTGCCGGCCGCGGGCCTTGGCATGCCGCTCGCGGGACCCGGCGAACTCGGCCGACAGCCAGCCGCCGTTGCGCCCCGACGCGCCGAACCCGGCGAACTCCTTCTCCAGGATCGCCACGCGCAGCCCCGGGTCGGCCTTCTTCAGGTAGTAGGCGGTCCACAGGCCGGTGTAGCCGCCGCCGACGATCGCCACGTCGTACTCACGCGGGCCGGGCAGCGCCGCCCGGCGGCCGGGCAGGCCGATCTGCCGGTACCAGAAGGAGACGCCGCCGTTGGCGAAGTCGCCGGTGAGCGGAATGCCGTGTTTCACGTGAGGAATGCCTCCACATCGGGTTGTTCAGGAACGGGCACGAGGACTCCGCGACCCGCGTGACGTGCGGGGCGGTCAGAGCGGCGTGGGCGGGCTGACCACCCACAGGACCTCGGCGGTCCCGTCGCCGTCGTTGACCACGCGATGCGGGATCGACGTGCGGTACTCCACACTGTCACCCGGCGCGAGCGTGTTGGCGACCGCCTCCGCCGGCGGTCCGAGCCAGACGGTGACCCGGCCGCGGAGCACGAGCAGGATCTCCTGCGAGTCGCCATGTGAGTACGGCTCGCCTCCGGTGGAGGCGCCGGGTTCGAACTCACCGGCGTAGACCTCGAGGTTCTGCAGCGGACGCTGGGAGATGAGGTATTTGCGGGTGCCCGGCCCGGCGGGCAGCTCGGGGCGCTCTAAGCGGCGCACGACTCGGTGACCGGCGCCGTCGTCCTCGTTGAACAGGTCGGCCACCGTGATGCCGAGGGCTCCGGAGATCCGGCGCAGCATGCCGACGCTCGCGCTGGTCCGGCCGCGTTCGAGCTGGCTGACGAAGCTCGGGCTGGCTCCGGCCAGGCCGGCGAGGCCGCGCACGGTCAGTCGGCGCATGGTCCGGTACGCCCGGATGCGCGCGCCAAGCCGGACGGTCTCCGACTCCGTCATCGAACCTCTCGATCGACTCCACTGAACAGACTGTTCAGTGTCGATGAAAGGACCGTACAGACGATGCTGAAACCCCAGCAAGAGGGCGTTACATAACAAATGCGCATCACGCGGAGGTGGCGCAGGCGCGGGCGATCTCGGTGGCGGCGGCGCGCAGCGGCTCGATCAGCCGGTGCAGCTCGCGGGCCCGCCTGGAGGTCAGCACGATGCCGAGCGCGGCGATGGCCCGGCCGTCGACCAGCACCGGCGCCGCCGCCGAGCACGAGCCGAGCGTCATCTCCTCGTACGTCGTCGCGTAGCCCTGGGCGCGCACCAGGGCCAGCTCGCGCGACAGCCGCCCCGGCTCGACGATCGTGTGCGGGGTCGGCCGCTCCAGCTCGCGTGCCAGGTAGGACTGCACGAACCAGTCGGGCTCGTAGGCCAGCAGCGCCCGGCCGACACCGGTCGGGTGCATGGGCAGCCGGCCGCCGGTCCTCGACACGATCGGCACCGCCCGCCGGCCGTGCACCTTGTCGACGTACAACACCTCCAGCCCGTCGCGGACGGCCAGGTGCACGTTCTCGCCGGTGGCGGCGAACAGCTCCTGCAGCCATGGATGCGCCACGTCCTGCAGCCGGGCGGGCGCGAGCTGACCGAGCTCCCACAGCCGCATGCCGATCCGCAGCCGCCCGTCGGGCGTGCGGCTCAACGCCTGCCACCGCTCCAGCTCGGCCACCAGCCGGTGCGCGGTGCTCAGCGGCATCCCGGCGCGGCCGGCCAGCTCGGTCAGGCTGAGCTGCGGGTGAGCGGCGTCGAACGCGCCCAGAATCGCCAGCACCTTGGACGTCACCGTTCGTCCCGCTTGTCGCGAACCACCTGCCACAGGGTGAATCCTGCACGGTTCTTCCACTCAGCGGAAGAGGGTTCTCGGCCATCGGGCCGGCGAGGAGGGATGCTTGCCCCATGCGTACTCAGGTCGGGATCATCGGGGCGGGCCCCGCGGGACTGCTCCTGTCCCACCTCCTCCATCTGCGCGGCATCGCGTCGGTGGTGCTGGAGAAGCGCAGCCGCGACTACGTGGAACGGCGCGTGCGCGCCGGGGTGCTGGAACAGGGCACCGTCGACACGCTGGTCGAGGCGGGCGTCGGCGCGCGCCTGCTGCGCGAGGGCCTGCCGCACCACGGCATCGAGCTCAGGTACGGCGGCGCGGGCCACCGCATCGCCTTCGAGAAGCTCGTACCCGGCAGGTCCATCACCGTGTACGGCCAGCAGGAGGTGGTCAAGGACCTGATCGCCGCCAGGCTGGAGGCGGGCGGCGACGTCCGCTTCGAGGTCGAGGACGTCGCCCTGCACGGGCTGGAGGCGGAGCCGTACCTGACGTTCGGCGGCGAGCGGCTCGACTGCGACGTGATCGCCGGCTGCGACGGCTTCCATGGCGTGTCCAGGCCGGCCGTCCCCGACGGCGTGCTGCGTTTCTTCGAGCGCGACTACCCCTTCGCCTGGCTCGGCGTCCTGGCCGAGGTGGCGCCGTCGTCCGAGGAGCTCATCTACAGCCAGACCGAGCGCGGCTTCGCCCTGCACAGCATGCGCTCGCCCACGGTCAGCCGCTTCTACCTGCAGGTGCCGCCCGACGCCACCACCGGCGAATGGCCCGACGAGCGGATCTGGGACGAGCTGAGGGCCCGGCTGGAGACCGTGCCCGGCTTCACGCTCATCACGGGGCGGATCATCGAGAAGGGCGTCACGCCGATGCGCGGCTTCGTCACCGAGCCCATGCAGTACGGCAGGCTCTACCTCGCCGGAGACGCCGCCCACATCGTGCCGCCCACCGGGGCCAAGGGGCTCAACCTGGCCGTGGCCGACGTGCGGGTGCTGACCGAGGCGCTCGACCGCTTCTTCTCGACGGGCTCGGCCGACCTGCTCGACGGCTACTCCGAGGCGTGCCTCAAGCGGGTCTGGCGGGCCCAGCACTTCTCCTGGTGGATGACGACGCTGCTGCACACGTTCGACTCCGACGACGACTACGGCCGGCGGCTGCAGCGCTCCCACCTGGACTACGTGACCTCCTCCGAAGCCGCCGCGACCACCCTGGCCGAGAACTACGTGGGACTCCCGTGGTGAGTGAGATCACCCCGGAGTCCCGGTCCGCGCCGAACCCCGAACCGAATCGTGACCCCCTGAGGACAGCCATGCCCCCTTCGCCGCATCCGCCGAACCAGAGCCCCGGCTACCGGAGCACGCTCCTGCGGGCGCCCGCGCAGGCGCCGGTGCCGTTCAAGACCGACCCCGACGCGATCGAGCTGACCAGCCCCGTCTTCGGCCACGAGGAGGTCGGCGCGCTCGACGCCGACCTGACCAGGCAGCACTACGGGGAGCCGATCGGCGAGCGGATCATCGTCACCGGGCGCGTCCTCGACGGCCACGGCCGGCCCGTGCGCGACACGCTGGTCGAGGTCTGGCAGGCCAACTCCGCCGGGCGCTACATCCACCAGGGCGACCAGCATCCGGCGCCGCTCGACCCCAACTTCACCGGCGCCGGCCGCTGCGTCACCGACGCGGAGGGCCGCTACCGGTTCGTCACGATCAAGCCCGGCGCCTACCCGTGGCGCAACCACAGCAACGCCTGGCGCCCCGCCCACATCCACTTCTCCGTCTTCGGGCGGGCGTTCACCGAGCGGCTGGTCACCCAGATGTACTTCCCGGGCGACCCGCTGATGCCGTTCGACCCCATCCTGCAGTCGATCCCCGACGCCGCGGCCAGGCAACGCCTCGTCTCGGACTTCAGCCTGGAGATCACCGAGCCCGAGTGGGCGCTCGGCTACGCGTTCGACATCGTGCTCGGCGACACCCCCATGGAGACGCCATGACGCTCACGCCCTCGCAGACCGTGGGGCCGTTCTACGGCTACGCGCTGCCGTACGAGCATGACTGGGAGCTCGTCGCCGAGGGGCACCCCGAGGCGATCACGCTGTCCGGGCGGGTGCTCGACGGGGCCGGCGAACCGGTGCCCGACGCGCTGCTGGAGCTCTGGCTCGGGTTCACCGGCGACCGTGGCGCGCTGCTGCGTGGCGACGGGCTGGTGTCCGGGTTCGGGCGGTGCAGCACAGCTCCTGATGGCTCCTACCGGTTTCGGACGGTTCGGCCCTCCGGGCCTTACCTGTCGCTGCAGATCTTCGCCCGGGGCCTGCTCCGGTCCGTGCTCACCCGCGTGTACCTTGAGGACCGGCCCGACCCGCTGCTCGACAGCCTCGACCCCGCGCGGCGCCGGACGCTGATCGCCACCGGTTCGGGCGACTCCTACCACTTCGACGTACGACTGCAGGGGACGGGGGAGACGGTGTTCCTTGACTTCTGACGTCCCACCCGGCGTCCCACCGACTCCCGGCGATCCGGCCGAGCCGGTCGCGGGTGGGAGCGCCGCTTCGGCGACAGGGGCTCCCGGCGGCGTCGCCGATGGCGGGTTGCTGGCGCCGGTGCGGGCAGGGACCCGGGTGGAAGGGGGCACCTCGGACCAGGCGTGGCTCCGGGCGATGCTGGAGGCGGAGGCAGCGCTCGCCCGTGCGCAGGCCCGCGCCGGTCTGATCCCGGCAGAGGCGGCCGAGCTGATCGCCCGCACGGCCGCCGGACTCGTCGTGGACGTCGCCGACCTGGCCCGGCGCGCCCGCGACTCCGCCAACCCGGTCGTCCCCCTGGTCTCCGACCTGCGCGCGGCGGTGCGAAGCGCCGCCGGGTCCGAGAGCCCGGCGGGCGACCTGGGCAGGCTGGTGCACCTGGGCGCGACCAGCCAGGACATCATGGACAGCGCGGCCATGCTGGTCGCGACGCGGGCGGTCGCCGTGATCGTGGCCGACCTGGACGAGGCCATGCGCGTGCTGGCCGAACTGGCGCGGCGGCACCGGGACACCCCGATGGCCGCCCGGACGCTGGGACAGCAGGCCGTGCCGACGACGTTCGGGCTGAAGGCGGCGGGCTGGCTCATGGGCCTGCTGCGCGCCCGCGACCGGCTCCGCGCCCTGCGGCTCCCGGCCCAGCTCGGCGGCGCCGCCGGCACCCTCGCGGCCCTCACGGAACACGAGGCCCTACGGCATCAAGGCCGCGCCCCGGCGCGTCCCGGTGCCGAATCCGCGCGTCCTGGCATCGAAACCGCGAGCGCCGCAGCCGGGAGCGCCGCGTTGCGGGTGGTCAGGCTGTACGCCGAGGAGCTGGGCCTGGCCGCCCCGCCGGCGCCCTGGCACGCGGAGCGGTCGGTCGTGGCGGAGCTGGGGTCGGCCCTGGCGGCGGCGGCGAGCGCGCTGGGCAAGGTGGCCACCGACATCGTCTGGCTGGCCCAGACGGAGGTGGGTGAGGTAGCCGAGTCCTCGAAAGGCGGCTCGTCGGCCATGCCGCACAAGCGCAACCCCGCCCTGTCCGTGCTGGTCAGGGCAGCATCGCTGCAGGTGCCGGCGTACGCGAGCGTGCTCGGCGCGGTGGGCGAGCACGAGCGGGCGGCGGGCGCGTGGCAGGCGGAGTGGCTGCCGCTGCGCGAGTGCCTGAGGCTGACCGGGGGAGCGGCGGAGACGGCCGCCGAGCTGCTGGCGGGCCTGAAGGTGTTCCCCGACCGGATGCGCGCCAACGCCGACCTGACGGGAGCCATGCTGGTGTCCGAGCGGTTGTCCGTCCACTACGGGCGCGACGTCGCGGAGCGGATCCTGCGTGACGACGGGCCGCCGGAGGTCCCCGGCGAGCTGCTCGACCCGGCCCAGTACCTCGGGGCAGCCCCCGAGCTGGTCGACCGTATCCTGGCCGTGCACCGGTCGGCCGCTCATCAGTCGAAGGAAGACCCTCGGTGAAGCTCCACTACCGCGTTGACGGTCCCGACGGCGCACCGCTGCTGGTGCTCGGCCCCTCGCTCGGCACCACGCTGGACGTCTGGCAGCCGCAGCTCGCCTCCCTCACGCGGGAGTGGCGGGTGCTCCGCTACGACCTGCCCGGCCACGGCGGCTCCGCCCCGGCGACGGCCGGGATGACCGTCGACGACCTGGCGGACGCCGTACTGGACCTCGCGGCGGACGGTGCGGCGGACGGGCGGTTCGCCGTCGGCGGCATCTCGCTCGGCGGCGCCGTCGCCACCGCGGTCGCCGCGCGGGAGCCTGGCCGGGTGCGCAGCCTGGTGCTGTGCTGCACCGCCGCCCGCTTCGGCGAGCCGGGCCCATGGCGCGAGCGGGCGGCGACGGTCCGGGCGCGGGGCCCGGCGACGCTCGCCCCGGTGCTGGCGTCCCGGTGGTTCACCCCCGGCTTCGACGGCGGCTGGGTCGTCGCCATGCTGGAGCGGGTCGACGCGGAGTCGTACGCCGTCTGCTGCGAGGCGCTCGCCGAGTGCGACCTGACCGGCCGCCTCGGCGCCATCACCGCCCCCACGCTGGTGATCGCCGGCGCCGACGACCCCGCGACCCCGGTCGGCCAGGCGGTCGTCCTGGCCGCGGGCATCCCGGGGGCGCTGCTCAAGGTCATCCCCGGCGCGGCCCACCTGGCGAGCGTCGAGCGGGCCGGCGACGTGACCGCCGCGATCGGCGACCACCTCGCGGGCTCCGCGAGCTGGTCCGCGGGGATGCGCACGCGGCGCGAGGTGCTCGGCGACGCCCACGTGGACCGCGCCGTGGCCGCCACCACCGGCTTCACCGCCGACTTCCAGCACCTCATCACCCGCTACGCCTGGGACGAGATCTGGAACCGTCCCGGCCTCGACCGCCGCACCCGCAGCTGTGTCACCCTCACCGCGCTGGTCGCCGGCGGCCACCTGGAGGAGCTGGCCATGCACGTGCGCGCGGCCCTGCGCAACGGGCTCACTCCCGACGAGATCAAGGAAGTTCTGCTGCAGACCGCGGTCTACTGCGGGGTCCCGGCCGCCAACGCCGCCTTCGCCGTGGCGCAGCGCACGCTTGCCGAGACACTCTGATCGCCGGGTTGTCATTCGTTATTGACTGGTCCGCAGGTACGGGCTACCGTCGTCTCTAAATTAAAAGGAAACCTTCCTAATAGTTTCCTCAGGCCACTCCCATCCCACCCCCCAAGCAACGGATGGCGGAGCATCATGAGACACAGAGCCCTCAGCAAGATCCTCACAGGACTCACGGCGTTACTGCTGCCGCTCACCGCGGCCGTCGCCGCCCCACCCGGCGCGTACGGCGCCACGACCACGACCAGCTCCGCCGGCTCGGCCGTCCTCGCCGAATGGACGGCGTGGACCGCCTACACGGCCGGCACCCGGGTCACCTACAACGGCGTCGAGTACGAGTGCGTGCAGAGCCACACCTCCCAGCCCGGCTGGGAGCCGCCCGTCGTCCCGGCACTCTGGAAGGTGACCGGCGGCGGAGGAGGCGACACCACGGCCCCGTCGGTGCCGGGCAACCTGCGTTCGACGGGGGTGTCGTCGAGCAGTGTGTCGCTGGCGTGGAACGCGTCCACGGACAACGTGGGGGTGACGGGTTACGGCGTCTACCGTGGCGGGACGCTGGTGACGACGGTGACGGGCACGTCCTTCACCGACACCGGGCTGAGTGCGGGCACGGCGTACACGTACACGGTGCGGGCGCGTGACGCGGCCGGCAACCAGTCCGCCAACAGCAACCAGATCACGGCCACGACCTCGGGCGGCGGAGGCGACACCACGGCCCCGTCGGTGCCGGGCAACCTGCGTTCGACGGGGGTGTCGTCGAGCAGTGTGTCGCTGGCGTGGAACGCGTCCACGGACAACGTGGGGGTGACGGGTTACGGCGTCTACCGTGGCGGGACGCTGGTGACGACGGTGACGGGCACGTCCTTCACCGACACCGGGCTGAGTGCGGGCACGGCGTACACGTACACGGTGCGGGCGCGTGACGCGGCCGGCAACCAGTCCGCCAACAGCAACCAGATCACCGCGACCACCACCACCGGTGGAGGCGGGGGCGGCAAGAAGGTGCTCGGCTACTTCGTGCAGTGGGGTGTCTACCAGCGCGCCTACCACGTCAAGAACATCGACACCAGCGGCTCGGCGGCCAAGCTGACCCACATCAACTACGCCTTCGGCAACGTGCAGAACGGCCAGTGCACGATCGGCGACAGCAACGCCGACTACGACCGCTTCTACTCCGCGGCCGAGAGCGTCGACGGCGTCGCCGACACCTGGGACGCCGGCGCGCTGCGCGGCAACTTCAACCAGCTGCGCAAGCTCAAGCAGAAGTACCCGAACCTCAAGGTGTTGTTCTCGTTCGGCGGCTGGACCTGGTCGGGCGGCTTCGGCCAGGCCGCGGCCAACCCGGCGGCGTTCGCCGAGTCCTGCTACCGGCTGGTCGAGGACCCGCGCTGGGCCGACGTCTTCGACGGCATCGACATCGACTGGGAGTACCCGAACGCCTGCGGCCTCACCTGCGACACCAGCGGACCGGCCTCGTTCCGCAACCTGATGTCGGCGCTGCGCACCCGCTTCGGCTCCGGCGACCTGGTCACCGCGGCCATCACCGCGGACGGCACCTCGGGCGGCAAGATCGACGCGGCCGACTACGGCGGCGCCGCCCAGTACCTCGACTGGTACAACGTCATGACCTACGACTACTTCGGCGCCTGGGCGGCGCAGGGCCCGACGGCCCCGCACTCGCCGCTCACCTCCTACACCGGCATTCCGCAGGCCGGTTTCCACTCCGACCAGGCCATCCAGAAGCTCAAGAGCAAGGGCGTCCCGGCCAGCAAGCTGCTGCTCGGCATCGGCTTCTACGGCCGCGGCTGGACCGGCGTCAGCCAGTCGGCCCCCGGCGGCACGGCGACCGGCCCGGCGCCGGGCACGTTCGAGCAGGGCATCGAGGACTACAAGGTGCTCAAGACCCGCTGCCCCGCCACCGGCACCATCGCCGGCACCGCCTACGCCCACTGCGGCAACCAGTGGTGGAGCTACGACACGCCGAGCACGATCGGCGGCAAGATGGGCTACTCGAAGGACCAGGGCCTCGGTGGCGCGTTCTTCTGGGAGCTCAGCGGCGACACCACCAACGGAGAGCTGATCACCGCGATGCGCAACGGCCTCGGCTGATCCACCGGCGGAGCCGGGCCCTTTCGGTCGAGGGCCCGGCTCCTCGTGCGCGTCGGTCCGGTCGTTCACCTCGGCCGGGTCCGTTTCCGCTGGTAGCCCGGCGCGAGGGGCGGGTACGAGGAGAACGTCGGGGGGTTGGTGACGGTCGGGTCGGTGCTCCATGCGCGCACGAGCCACCTGATGTTCGTGTTCGCGGATGCTCAGGGAGGTCGACCACGATGGAGCCGTCTGCCGCCGAGAGGCTGGGCCTGCCGGGCGGGATCCGGGCGTGCCTGTTCGACATGGACGGCGTGCTCACCCGTACGGCGAAGCTGCACGCGGCCGCGTGGAAAGAGATGTTCGACGCCTTCCTCCGCGAACGCGCCGAACGGACCGGCGAGCAGCTGGTCCCCTTCGACCCGGTCGGCGACTATGACACCTACGTGGACGGCAAGACCCGTGCCGACGGCACCCGCGCGTTCCTGGCCTCTCGCGGGATCACCCTGCCGGAAGGCGGCCCCCAGGATCCACCGGACGCGGAGACCGTCTACAACCTCGCGAAACGCAAGAACGAGCTGGTGCTGGAGCACGTCCGCGCGGACGGAGTCGAGTCGTTCGCGGGATCGGTCCGCTACGTGCGCGCGGCGCGGGACGCCGGGCTGCGCCGGGCGGTCGTGTCGTCCAGCGCCAACTGCCGGGAGATGCTGGCCGGCGCGGGCATCGAGGACCTGTTCGAGGAACGCGTCGACGGGCGGACCGTGGCACGCGACCACCTGGCGGGCAAACCGGCGCCCGACATGTACCTGGCCGCCGCGCGGGCCCTGGGCACGGAGCCGGAGCACGCGGCGGTGTTCGAGGACGCTCTGTCGGGGGTCCAGGCCGGGCGGGCCGGCGGGTTCGGGTTCGTGGTCGGGGTCGACCGGAGCGGGCAGGCGGCCGCGCTGCGCGAGCACGGCGCCGACACGGTGGTGTCCGACCTCGCCGACCTGCTGGACAAGACGTGATCACGCATGGGGCGTTCACCTGCGAGCCGTGGGCGCTGCGGAGCACCCGGCTCGACCTGGACGTGCTCGCCCAGGCGGAGTCGCTGTTCGCGCTGTCCAACGGGCACCTCGGCTGGCGCGGCAACCTCGACGAGGGCGAGCCGCACGGCCTGCCCGGCAGCTACCTGTCCGGCGTCTACGAGTCGCACCCGCTGCCGTACGCCGAGGCCGGCTACGGCTACCCCGAGTCGGGGCAGACCGTCGTCAACATCACCAACGGCAAGGTGATCCGCCTGCTCGTCGACGACGAGGCGTTCGACGTCCGCTACGGGCGGCTGCGCGATCACGAGCAGGCACTGGACTTCCGGGCGGGTGTGCTGAGCCGGCGGGCCGAATGGGAGTCGCCCGACGGGTCCGCCGTGCGGGTGACCTCGGTCCGGCTGGTGTCGCTGACCCAGCGGGCGATCGCGGCGATCTGCTACGAGGTGACGCCGCTCGACGAGCCCCTGCGGGTGGTGGTGCAGTCGGAGCTCGTCGCCAACGAGCCGCTGCCGAAACCGGGAGGCGATCCCCGGATCGCCGCGGTGCTCGACGCGCCGCTGGTGGGCGAGGAGAACTCCGCCGGGGACACCCGCTCGGTGCTGGTCCACTGCACCCGCCGCAGCGGCCTGCGCGTGGCCGTGGCGATGGACCATCTCGTCGACGGGCCGCCCGGCACCCACGTCGTCGCGGAGAGCTCGGCCGACCTGGGCCGGGTGACGGTGACGGCGTCGCTCGCCGCCGGGGAGACTCTCCGGCTGGTCAAGTTCGTCGCCCACTCCTGGTCGGGGTCCCGCTCACGCCCCGCGGTACGCGACGAGGCCGAGGCCGCGCTCGCCGGGGCCCGCGACACCGGCTGGGAGGGGCTGCTTTCCGCCCAGCGGAGCTACCTGGACGAGTTCTGGAGCCGGGCCGACGTCCAGGTGGACGGCGACCCCGAGATCCAGCAGGCGGTGCGGTTCGGGCTGTTCCATATGCTGCAGGCCACCGCCCGCGCCGAGGGCAGGGGCATTCCGGCCAAGGGCCTCACCGGGCGCGGCTACGACGGGCACGTCTTCTGGGACAGCGAGGCGTTCGTGCTCCCGGTCCTGACCTATCTGATGCCCGACGCCGTCGCCCATGCCCTGCGCTGGCGGCACACCACCCTGCCGATGGCCACCACGAGGGCGGCGCAGCTCGGGTTGGGTGGGGCGGCCTTCCCCTGGCGGACCATCCACGGCGAGGAATGCTCGGGCTACTGGCCGGCCGGCACCGCCGCGTTCCACGTCAACGCCGCCATCTCCGACGCCGTCATCCGCTACCTCGACGTCACCGGCGACGACGCCTTCGAGGCCGACGCCGGGATGGAGCTCCTCGTCGAGACCGCCCGGCTGTGGCGCTCGCTCGGCCACCACGACGCCGACGGCGCCTTCCGCATCGACGGCGTCACCGGCCCCGACGAGTACAGCGCGGTCGCCGACAACAACGTCTACACCAACCTGATGGCCCAGCAGAACCTGCTCGCCGCCGTGCGGGCCGCCGAGCGCCACTCCGATCGGGCTCGCAGGCTGGGGGTCGGCGAGGAGGAGATGGCGGGCTGGCGCAACGCCGCCCGGGCGATGTCGCTGCCGTACGACCACAGGCTCGGCGTCCACCAGCAGTCGGAGGGCTTCACCAGCCACCAGAGATGGGATTTCGGCGCGACCAGGCCGGAGCAGTATCCGCTGATGCTGCACTTCCCCTACTTCGATCTCTACCGCAAGCAGGTCGTCAAGCAGGCCGACCTCGTCCTGGCGCTGCACCGCCGCGGCGACGCCTTCAGCCCGGAGGAGAAGGCACGCGACTTCGCCTACTACGAACAGATCACCGTACGGGACTCCTCGCTCTCGGCCTGCACCCAGGCGGTGGTGGCCGCCGAGGTCGGCCACCTGGACCTCGCCTACGACTACCTGGCCGAGGCGGCGCTGATGGACCTCGACGACGTCGAGCACAACACCAGGAACGGGCTGCACATCGCGTCGCTGGTCGGCGCCTGGATCGCGCTGGTCGACGGGTTCGCCGGACTGCGGCAGCGCGCCGGCGTCCTGAGCTTCGCGCCGCGCCTGCCCGTGGGACTCACCCGGCTCTGCTTCACCGTCTCCATGCTGGGACGCCGGCTGACGGTCGAGATGAACCAGAAAAGCGCCACCTACACGTTGCTCGACGGCGCCCCTCTCCGGATCCGGCACCATGGACGGCCGGGCAAGGTCTCCGTCGGCGCGCCGCTCAGCCGCCCGATCCCGGCGTCGCGTCCGTCCAAGGAGCCCACGCAGCCACCCGGCCGCCGCCCGGTCCGCCGCGCGTCCAGCTAGAGGACGCGTGAGAGCAGGCTCTTGCAGGCCTGGGAGGCTACCTCGGCCCGGACCGGGCACGCACCGCGTCGAACACGATGTGTCCGGCCGTTATCAGGCAGCTGAAGATGGCCATGATCGTCAGCGCCCAGGGCAGTCCGAGCTTCAGAAGGCAGACGGTGCCCGCGAAGGCGCCGACGACGAGCGCCCCGATCTGGCCCGCGCGGCGGCCCGACCGCGTGCTGGCGCCGGTCCCGAACGGCGAGTCGGCCGCCAGGTTGGTCAACGTGCCGGTGATCACCGTCGTGTTGATGTCAGCGATCTTGAGCCGGCGGACGACGGTGTTGCGGGCGCCCATGGTGACCGCCAGGATGACGATCAGCGCGTACTGGCCGGCGGCCGTCTTGACGGGCAGCTGGAACGCGGCCACGGCGGCGATCACGTGCAGGGCCGACTCGGCGGGAAAGGCGATCCTGAGTCGACGGCCGACGTCTCCCACTCGCGCGGTCAGCTGGCCTCCCAGCGCCGCCCCCACGACGAAGCTCACCAGCGAGATGAGCGTCGCGACGACCGACAACTGGGACACCCCGCCCGCGGCGAACCCCATGATGAGCAGGTTTCCCGTCATGTTGCCCGCGAAGACCTGGCCGAGGGCCGTGTAGGTGATCGCGTCGACCATCCCGCTGATGACGGTGAGAGCGCCCCAGAAGGGCCAGCCGAGGTTGCCGCTGCTCACCTCTGGCACCTCGCGCGCCGGATCGGCTCCCTGACGGTCATGCCGGACCTTTCGCCGTGTTCTGGAAGACCTTCCGGTGGATCGGACCCGGCTCCTGTGACGGCGGGCCGGTCCGGCCGGCGGTCAGATGAGCGCGCGCACGATGGCGAAGCAGACGGCGAAGGCGACGAAGCCGAGGATCAGGCTGCCGACCGCGTTCACGGCGGCCTTGCCGTACGAGCCGTCCTGGATCAGGTGGACGGTGTCGAGCTCGAAGGTGCTGAACGTGGTCAGCGCGCCGCAGAAGCCGGTGCCGAGCAGCGCCTCCACCTCGGTGCCCGTGCCGGCCCCGTGCAGCGCGCCGAGGAAGCCCGAGCCCAGCAGGTTGACCGTGAGCGTGCCCCAGGGGAAGGCCCGGCCTGCTCGCTGCTTGACGTAGCGGTCCAGGGCGTACCTGGACATGGCGCCGAGCGCGCCGCCGATGAGCACCATGAGGATCGCCATCTCACACCGTCCTGTCTCTGTGGTGCGGCAGGTGCTTTCCGAGCATCAGGCCCGCCACCACGGCGATCCAGCCGATCACCACGCTGGCCACCGCGTAGCCGACGCCGAGGCCCCATCTGCCCGAGTCGCCCAGGCTGTGGACGCCGTCGATGAGGTGCGAGAACGTGGTGAAACCACCCAGGTAGCCGGTCACCGCGAAGGGGCGCACGAACGGCCGCGGCCTGGTCACCAGCAGGTACGACGTCAGCAGCCCCATGAGAAGGCAGCCGATCATGTTCACCGTGAAGGTGCCCCAGGGAACACCCGTCGGCGAGGCGGGGATGGCCGCGGTCAGCAGATAACGCAGGAGGGCGCCGACGGCGCCCCCGATCGCGATGTCCAGGAACACGCCCGGCTGCCAGGCCGGCGGGCCGTGCGGGTGCAGCGAGACGGCCTCGGCGCGCTCGCGCCGTCCCAGGTGCTCATTGCTCTCCATGGATGGTTCTCCCTCCTCGCGGGTCAGACCCGGCGGTCCGGCGCCGGCACGCCCCTCAGCAGCCTGCGGACGACGTCCCAGGCCAGGTGCCGGGCGGCCGTCACGTCGGGGGAGCGGTCGCCGAGGATCCGGGCCCACGCCCCCCGCTCCCCGGGCAGTACGCCGGCGCCGGCCCGCAGCCCCGTCCCCGAGAGCGCGTCGTGCAGGGCGTCCGCGAGCTCCCGCGCCGGCTTGTCACCGGTCACGACGTAGAGGGAGGCCACGACGTCGAACCCGGCCAGCACGGCCGGACCGGTCACCGCTCGCTCGGCCGGCGCCAGGCGCATCGGATCGGCGAAGATCAGCCGCCCGTCGGGGCCGCGCACCTCCAGGTCGGCGCAGTACGCCGCGTAGGCGTGCCGCTCGCCGCGAACCAGCCGGCCGCCCATGACCGTCTCGCCCAGCACGACGGTCGCGTCCGGGTCCATGGTGACGCCGATCCGCTGGTAGTAGCGCGAGTCCACGTACGGGATCGTGTGCTCCGGCAGGTACTCCAGGTAGCCGCCCGGTCCGACGGTGAGGTTCACCAGCTGGGAGGCGTAGTCCTGGTCCATCCGGTAGACGCGCGTGGCGGCCGCGGTCGACAGGTGCACCGCCGCACCGGCGCCGCAGGTCACGTCGACGCGGTACCGGTCGCCCTGGATGACCCCGCCGCTGGACGACAGGAGCATCGCGTACGGCAGGCCGGGCCACTCGGGGTCGTAGTACAGCGGGCGCGTGGTGTGCAGGGGCGCCTTCTGGTACAGGGCGGTCAGCTCGGTCCGGTCGCCGATCCGCTCGAAGGCCAGGTCGAGGATGCCGACCTTGCCGGGGCTGCCGACGGGCAGCATGTCCACGCCGGAGGCGTGGCGGGCGACCTGGTGCGGCAGCCAGGTCGCGGTGTAGCTCTCCGGGACCAGCGGGTCGGGTGAGCCGCCGGGCCGGCGCGCTAGTTCTGCGAGACCCACTCCGCCCCCTGACGAGCCTCGATGAAGTCGGCGACGTCGCCGACCCCGGTGCCGGTCAGGCAGTCGGTGAGGATGACGGGCCCGCTCCCGCGCACCGCGTGCGCGTCGCGTTCCATGACCGCGAGGTCGGTCCGCACGTACGGCGCGAGGTCGATCTTGTTGATGACCAGCAGGTCGGAGTCCGTCGTGCCGGGGCCGCGCTTGCGCGGCATCTTCTCGCCCTCGGCGGTGTCCAGGACGAACACGTACACGTCGGCCAGCACCGGGCTGAAGGTCAGCGTCAGGTTGTCGCCGCCGCTCTCGAAGAGCAGCAGGTCGATGTCGGGGAAGCGGTCGAGCAGCTCGGCCGCCGCGGCGAGGTTCATCGTCGGGTCGTCGCGCACCGCGGTGTGCGGGCAGGCCCCGGTCTCGACGCCGACCACCCGCTCCGGGTCGAGGATGCCGGCCATCGCGCGGCGGACGTGGTCGGCGTCCTCCTGGGTGTAGATGTCGTTGGTGATGACACCGGGTCTGCGGCCGTGCTCGACGAGGATGGGGATGAGCGCCTCGATGAGCGCGGTCTTGCCGGACCCGACGGGCCCGCCGACGCCGACCTTGAACACCGTTTCCAGTTCCATGTCACTCCCTTCAGTCGATCCCTTCAGGTGATGAACAGCCGGGCCGGCGCCCGCTCGTGGGCGGCGGAGACGGTGTCGGCGACGGGCACGCAGCCGTGCACGTCGCGCGGATCGGTGGCGTCCAGCGCCGCCCGGGCGACCCGCACGAGGACCGGCCTGACCTCGCGCAGGATCGCCTGCGCCCGGCGGAAGTCGGTACGGCCCAGCCGCACCGCCGCCGCCGTGAAGCTCGCGGCGAACGCGTGCAGGTCACCGGCGACCGCGTTGGTCACCGGCACCCCGCCACCCGCGTGCACCACCCCGATGACGACCGCGTGGTTGCCGGGGGTGACGTCACGCGCGACCAGGTCGGCGAGCCGGGCGGCGGCCGCCGAGCCGAGGGCCGAGACGGCCGTGACCAGCACCTGCCTTCCGGTCTTCGTCGAGGCCGCGCGCGGCTCGCGGGCGAGTTTGACGGCGTGCAGGCGCTGATCCACCTCCACCACCCGGTCCCAGTCGCCGGACTGGACCGCGCGGTGCGCGAGCACCAGGGCCGTGGCGTCCGCCGGGCCCACCGAGTTCTCCAGCAGGTCCGTCAGCAGGTCCGTCAGCGGGACGTCCAGCTCGCCGGAGCCGATCAGCCCCTCTTGGACGTATCCCTCCAGCCCGTGCGACAGCGTGTACAGCCCGCTGGGAAAACCCGAGTCCGTCAGCTGGAACTGGGCGAACAGCGGCTCCAGGCCACCGCGCGACAGCCTCATCGCGTCTCCTCGCTCAGGCGATGAAGTAGAGCCGGTTGAGCGGGAGCTTGCGGGCCGGTTCGATGGTCATCAGCTCGCCGTTCAGCGTGACCTTGTAGGTTTCCGGGTCGACTCTGATGTCGCCGAGCGTCGAGTTGTACAGCATGTGCCGCTTGTCGACCGTCCGGCACTGCCGCACCGGCGCGACCAGCCGTTCCAGTCCGAGCCGCTCGGGCACCTGGTTCTGGATGCCCGCGTCCGACATGAAGGTGACGCAGGTCTTCCGCAGCGCCTTGCCGACGGCGCCGAACATCGGCCGGAAGTAGACCGGCTGCGGGGTGGGCAGCGACGCGTTCGGATCGCCCATCTCACCCCAGCTGATCAACCCGCCCTTGACGACCATGAGCGGCTTGACGGCGAACGAGTGCACGGGCCACAGCACGATGTCCGCCAGCTTGCCGTCCTCGAGCGAGCCGATCAGGTCCGCCATGCCGCTGACGCGGGCCGGGTTGATGGTGACCTTGGCCATGAAGCGCAGCACCCGGTAGTTGTCGTTACGTTCGGAGTCCTCCGGTAGCGGGCCCCGCTGCTCCTTGCAGTGGTGGGCGATCTGGAAGGCCCGGGTGACCGACTCGCCGACCCGGCCCATGGCCTGGGAGTCGGAGCCGATGATGCTGATCATGCCCAGGTCGTGCAGCACCGTCTCCGCCGCGATGGTCTCGGCGCGGACCCGGCTCTCGGCGAAGGCGATGTCCTCGGGGACGTCGTAGCTGAGATGGTGACAGACCATCGTCATGTCCAGCAGTTCGTCCACCGAGTTGGCCGTGTAGGGCAGCGTCGGGTTGGTGGAGGCGGGCAGCACGTTGGGCTCACCGATCACCCGCAGGATGTCCGGCGCGTGGCCGCCGCCGGCGCCTTCGGAGTGGTAGGTGTGGATCGCGCGCCCGTTGATCGCGCTGATGGTGTCCTCGACGAACCCGGCCTCGTTCAGCGTGTCGGTGTGGATGTTGACCGGGATGTCGTAGGCGTCGGCCACCGACAGCGAGCAGTCGATGACCGCGGGCGTCGTGCCCCAGTCCTCGTGCACCTTCAGGCCGCAGGCGCCCGCGCGGAGCTGCTCCTCCAGCGGCTTTGGCAGGCTGCAGTTGCCCTTGCCGAGGAGCCCGACGTTGATCGGGATCTCCTCGTACGCCTGCAGGATGCGGCTGATGTTCCACGGGCCCGGCGTGCAGGTCGTGCCCCGGGTGCCGTCGGCCGGCCCGGTGCCGCCGCCGAGCAGGGTGGTGATCCCGTTGCTCAGCGCGTGCTCCGCCTGCAGCGGGGAGATGAAATGGACGTGGGTGTCGATGGCGCCCGCGGTGGCGATGAGGTTCTCGCCGGAGATCACCTCGGTGCCCGCGCCGACGATCAGCCGCCGGTCCACGCCGTTCTGCGTGTGCGGGTTGCCGGACTTGCCGACCCCGGCGATCCGCCCGTTCTTGATCCCGATGTCGGCCTTGATGATGCCGAGCACCGGGTCGATGATCACGGCGTTGGTGATCACCGTGTCGAGGGCGGTCGTGGCGTTCTGCGACCCCGGATCAGCGGACATGCCGTCTCGGGCGGTCTTGCCGCCGCCGTACTGGACCTCGTCGCCGTAGTGGCCCTCGGTGTAGTCCTTCTCCACCTCGACGACCAGGTTGGTGTCGCCCAGGTGGATCCGGTCGCCCACGGTGGGGCCGTACATGCTCGCATACCGCTTGCGGTCGATGCTGGTCATCGAGGTCAGCCCTTCTTGCCGGTACGGGGTGCGCGCTTCGTCTTGGCAGCGCCCTTTTCAGCCTTCTCCGCCTTCTCGGGCTTCTCGCTCTTCTCGGCCTTCTCGGATTTCTCGGGTTTCTCCGGGGCGCCCGGCTCGTCGCGGTAGCCGCGGGCGCGCATTCTCACGATCGCCTCCCGCCGGGCCTCGCGAGAGCGGACGCTTCCGTTGAGCAGCCCGCCGAATCCGACGATTCTCAGACCGCCGCCGTACTCCACCAGCTGGACGTCCTTGGTGTCACCCGGCTCGAAACGCACCGCGGTGCCCGACGGAATGTCGAGGCGCATGCCGAATGCCTGCTCCCGGTCGAAGCTCAAGGCGCGGTTGGTCTCGAAGAAATGGAAATGAGAGCCGATCTGGACCGCCCGGTCGCCGGTGTTGTGCACGGTGAGCATCACTCTTCGCTGTCCCGCGTTGAGCTCGATCTTTCCTTCGCCGTAAATGTAGACATCGTCATCCGACATGGAACGTCGCCCTTTCTAGGGAGTCGTGGTGGTGATCGTGGTGGTGGTGCGCGCTCCTCCCGCCGGACAGGCCGTCGTCGCCGTCGAGGCGCCACCGGCGCTCCGCCGTGGCCACGCGGTCTCTGATCAGCGCCGCGAGCCCGGCCGGCCCGAGCAGCGGTCCACCTGTCCGCACGCCGTCCAGGACCGGCGCCGGGACGAAGGAGGCGGGGACGAGCAGCACGTCCACGGCCCCGAGCAGGTGGCAGCGGGCCAGGCTCTCCGTCATGTCCGGCCTGCCGCCGGTCAACGCCACCTCCACCCAGCGGACCGGCAGGCCCTGCCCCACCAGGTAGGCCACCTTGAACAGCTCCGCGTCCTGCTCCGGCCCGGCGGACGGGGCCGACAGCACCACGGCCTGCGGCGGCGGCCCGGCGCGCAGGTCCCTGCCGATCGCCGCCTTGAGCCAGCCGACCAGGTGCTCCGGCGCGCCCAGCGGCGGCGCGAGCAGCAGGTCTCCGGGCGTCCGGTCGCGGGCCGCCCAGGCCAGGGTCTGCGCGGCGGTGGCGGACAGGCCCGGGTCGCGGCCCAGCGTCATCGGCACGACCACGGCCCGGGCGTGGTCGCGGACGGCCGCGGCCAGATCGCGACCGGCGGCGTGCGCCTCGGTGCCCGGCCCGGCCAGGTCGCGCAGGCTCTGGCCGCCGAGGCTCTCGTGCCCGGCGGCCAGCAGGACGTCGCGGGGCCGGATCGTCATTTCCCGCCTACGGGATCGTGGCAGGAGACCAGCTTGGTGCCGTCGTCGAACGCCGCCTCGACCTGCAGCAGCTTGAGCATCCCGCGCACGCCGGGCAGGACGTCGTCCGGGCCGACGATGTTCTTGCCCAGCTCCATGCACTCGGCCACGGTCTTGCCGTCACGGGCCGCCTCCACGATGGCGGAGCTGATCAGTGCCACCGACTCGCCGTAGTTGAGTTTCAGCCCGCGCTTCCGGCGTTTGTCCGCCAGCTCCGCGACAACGAAGATCAGCAGCTTGTCGATCTCTCGTGGTGTGAGGTTCATTCAGGTTCTCTCTTTCTCCTCCCGGCGCCTCAGCTGGCGACCCGGTGGATCTTGGCGAGCATCGGGACGGCGGCCAGGAAGACCCAGGTGATCAGTACGAACGGCCAGGTCAGGGTGTGGCCGCCGACCACGGCGAACAGGTTGCCGATCCCGGCGGTCAGCGCGGCCGCCGAGGCGGCGCCGATCGCCGCGTAGACCCCGCTGATCGGGGTCAGCACGACGAACGTCCCGGCCAGCGCGATCCCGGTCAGCACCGAGTTGTAGCCGTACAGACCGGCTCCGAGGTCGGCCGCCTGGGCGCCGAACGACCAGCCCACGAGCAGCCCGAGCAGGCTGGACAGGAAGGCCGCCAGCGCGATTCGCCAGCCGGCGACCAGCAGCCCCAGCAGGAAGATGACGCCGACGTACCACTTGTTCTGGAAGAACACCTGGCCGACGCCGTTGAAAGTGCCCTGCCAGACGTCGGTCCAGGTGACCGCCGTGCCTGGGTGGGTCACGGACGGCGCGCTGGTGTTGACGTGCCCGGCCCAGACGCGGGCGAACGACGGCGCGCCGATCACCATCACCGTGGTGATCACGCAGAACGGGGCGGTGAACGTCGGCAGGTTGTACGGCGTGAGCACCGTGACCATGGCCGAGGTGAGCACGCTTCCGGCGATCGCGCCCCCGATGACCAGGAAGACGGTCATCCAGCTGACACCGAGGTAGAGGACGAGGCTGACACCGATCAGCGTTCCGCAGAAACCTTCGAGACCGAGGCCGACCCGATCCCAGGTGACGCCCAGCAGGTAGGCGGTGGCGGTGGCGGCCACCGTGCCCAGCAGCCCGAAGACGCCGAACTGCCAGCCGCCGACGAACAGCGCGACGATGAACAGCAGCCCCGTCCAATAGCTCGGCTGGAAGTCGACCTGCGCGACGCCGCGTGGAACGGTCAACAGCAGGTCGGTCAGCCGATTGCCCCCTGTCGAGCCGGTCCCGCCAGGTTTGTCCCCCGGTAGCGACGCCGAGCTCATGTGCGCAGATCTCCGTTCCGCCAGGAAAAACACGAATCGAGGGGGTCGCACCGTTAACTTCCCTGGCCCGGTCCACTGAAAAGAGGCGAGAGTTAATGATGGGCAAAGTAATGAAACGTCGCGTTTGCCTCCTCGGTGCCAAGGTCAAGACAGCGGGCAGGGCCTCGTCATGTGCCTGTGAGCGCAATTCGAAAATGCAGCTCGAACGAGGGGGAAGAAATGCCGACCGGTCTGAATACCGGAGATTCTGCCTGGATGCTGGTGAGCACCGCGATGGTGCTTCTGATGACCCCCGGACTGGCCTTTTTTTATGGCGGCATGGTCCGCTCCAGAAACCTTTTGACGATGCTTTACATGAGCTTCATCTGCATCAGCCTGGTGACCGTGGTGTGGTTCGCCTACGGCTTCGGGCTCGCCTTCGGCGCCGACGCCGGGGGGATGGGGCTCATCGGCTGGAGCAACTTCCCCGGCCTGGCTCCCACGGAGGTGTTCGGACGGATCCCCATCTACGTCTACGCGGCCTTCCAGGCCACCTTCGCCATCATCACGGTCGCGCTCATCAGCGGCTCGATCGCGGGACGCGCCCGGTTCGGGCCGTGGATCGCCTTCGTCGTCGTCTGGATCACCCTGGTCTACACGCCGATCGCGCACTGGGTGTTCGCCCAGTCCGGGTGGCTCAGCAAGTGGGGGGTCATGGACTTCGCCGGCGGCCTGGTCGTCGAGCTGAACTCGGGCATCGCCGGGCTGGCCATGGCGCTCGTGCTGGGCCGCGGCGTCGCCTTCCGCCGCCAGGAAGGGCCCAGGCCGGGCAACATCGCCTATGTCATGCTTGGCTTGGGTTTGCTGTGGTTCGGCTGGTTCGGGTTCAACGCCGGTTCGGCGCTGACCGACGGCGCCACGGCCGCCAGGGCCTTCGTCAGCACCATGATCGCCGGCTGCTCCGCGATGCTGGCCTGGCGGCTGCTGGAATGGATCCGCTTCCGGCACCTGACCAAGGTGGGCTCGGCCAGCGGCGCGCTCGCCGGACTCGTGGCCATCACCCCCTCGTGCGCCTTCGTCAACCCCGTCGGCGCGTTCTTCATCGGGATCATCGCCGCCATCGTCTGCACGTACGCGGTGGAGATGAAGTTCGTCGTCGGCTACGACGACACCCTGGACGTCACCGGCATCCACGGGGTGGGCGGCATCGTCGGCCTCCTGTCACTCGGCTTCTTCGCCACCGGCGAGTTGCGCGGAGTGCCCGGCCTCTTCCACGGCGGCTCGGCCGCGGTGCTCGGCAAACAGGCGGTCGCCATCGTGGTGGTCGGTGTCTACTCGTTCGTCCTCACGTACGCCATCGGGTACGTCATCGACAGGCTCTTCCGCATGCGCATGACGGACGAGGAGCAGGAGCAGGGCTCGGACCGCAACTTCGCGGAGAGCTGATCCGGACGGCCGGGACGCTTCTGGGGCATGTGCGACATTCCGACCTGCGATGACCTGGGTCAACGAAGAGTAGAGGGCGTTGCCGTGGCCTACTGTGGCGCGTGCTCGTCAAGTATCCGGGATCACGCTTCGAATGGAAGGTCTGGAAGGAAGGCGAACGAGACCACGCTTCGCAGGCTCATCCAGGGCGACCATCAGTTACTGGTGCCGCTGTACCAACGCCAGTACACCTGGGAACGCCCCCAACTCACCCAGCTGTGGGCCGATATCACCGCCCAAGTAGACGTACTTGCCGAGAACCGGCAGAACGCCCCCAGTCACTTCCTGGGATCGGTGGTCCTGGCGCCAGGGCCGGAGCTGGCACCCAGCCGGTCGCAGTGGATGGTCGTGGACGGCCAGCAGCGGCTGACCACGCTGATGCTGGCACTGTGCGCGATCAGAGATCATCTGATCGCCGAGGACCCGACTGCTCGCGAACGGAGCTGCGACAACGCCTTCCGCATCTTCGAGTCGATCAACAACACCGGCATGCGGCTCAGCCAGGTCGACCTGATCCGCAACTACGTGTTCATGTGCCTGCCGACGCGTGGCCAGCACGTCTACGACACCGCCTGGCCGATCGGGCGATTGCCATCTGACCTGGGCCCGAGGAGACCGATCCGGGTACCGCGTCCCGCGACTGGACGTTGCTGCACAACGCGCTGGCCGCGTTGCCGCCCACCACCTGGACCTCCTATTCCGACCTGGCCGAACTGATTGGCTCGCACGCTGTCCCGGTCGGCGTCCACCTGGCCACTGTTCCGGTGCTCAACGCCCACCGGGCGCTCACCAAGTCCGGCCAGGTGTCCGATGGTTTCCGCTGGAGCGATCCGGACGATCAACGAGACGTCCACGATGTTCTGCGGGCCGAAGGCATCGAGTTCGACGAGTCCTCCCAAGCGGCCGCCGACCAGCACATCAACGCGCGTGAGCTGGCCGAGCTGCTCGACCTGCCCGGTGGCATGGGCCTGGCCGAGACCGAGTTCACCGAACGGAGCCCCGGCATGGTGGAGGAGCACGAGCAACGGTTCGTCCACCAGGTCAACGAGTACAGCGGACCGCAGGCTGCGGGTGCGGTGCAGCGCGTGCTCTGTGGCCAAGCTGGAGCTGTACCCGTCGATCAAGAACACCCAGCTGGCCAACACCGCGGTCTTCGACGCCGTCCTCGCCGTGCGGAGTGTGATCTTCGGTCAGGTGTGCCTGCCGTGTTCGAGACGGAGGATGACGAGCGCGGCTGCGCCGATCGCGCCGATCCGCCAGGGATCGAGACTGACTCGCCGCAACGCTTTGAATGTGGTCTTGAGCAGGGAGTTCGCCCGTTCGGCGATGGCATGCACGCCGCGGATGACCTGGCTGTACGCCTTCTGCTCGTCGGTGAGCTGGGCGTTCTTGGGTTTCTTGACCGGGGTGCGGATGGCCGGGCTGAGGTTCTCATAGCCCAGGTCGGTCAAGGTGAGAAGGCCGGTTTCGGTGGCCGCCTGGAGACGGCCTCCCTCTTCAAGGCGATCCTGCACCGATGTCCCGCCTTCCTTATGGGAGGGCGGGACCTTTCGCGTTGTGCTGGACGTTCTCGGCCGCAGCACAATATACCGGCCGTATACCGGACCACCTTACTATTGGGAAGGGCAGCTGCCTTATCGAGCAGCAGGTCTACAGTTCCGCATCTGGATTACCCCAGGGCAACAAAAGAAAAGGGAAGGGAACCTGCATGCGCTTGACGACGAGAATTGCATCGTTGGCAACTGCCGCGATCGCCATGCTTTCCATCGTACCTATATCGCCATCGGCCGCCCAAGCCTCCGCAGCTAGTAAGCCACTATATCGAGCGGGCTCGGAAGTATCGGCTGCTGCCGATTGCCAGGATGCGTATCCATTCCGCCTGCGATCCCGGGGGACTGGGAAGTATGTCGCTATAGAGTACGGATACTCCGGAGATCGCAATGCGATGCTGCGAGCTCGTGCCGATTACGACCAAGCCGCCGTATTTACTATCTGCTACGTGGATGGCACTTGGTGGGGGATGCGGTCGGGGGGAAGGTTCGTCACAGCGGAAGTGAATTATCCGGGCGCATATGACGGTATGCTTCGTGCCCGGTCATCCACGATCGGCTCCTGGGAGCAGTTCGACATCCGGTGTTTGATCGATTACCCCAGAACAGACCTATGCGAAATACGGTCTAGGGGCACAGGTCTTTACGTCACAGCGGAGGTAAATTACTCCGGAGGCGACGACGGCATGCTTCGCGCCCGGTCATCCACGGCCGGCTCTTGGGAGCAGTTCTATCGCGAGTAACGTGACGGGCTCTGGCGGCGATCCCGAGCTTCCGTCGGCGGTCTCGCGCGGGTGATGGCACTGCCCGGCGTCCAGGCGATCCTCCCGGACTGGCTCCGAACGAGCGAGCGGAAGACCGGCCAGCGGTAGCCCGAGCGGGCCGTACAGCACGACGCCTCCGTCCTCCCTGGGAGGGCCCCCGCCCCCGATGTCTGCTGCCCGCCGCCGCGATCGACGGCAAGGCCCTGCGCGGTGCCCGGACCGAGAGCGGTGGGTCTTCCTGGTCGGCGCGATCGCCACGACAGCGGCGCGGTGCTGGGCCAGTGCCAAGTTCCCAGTTAACACGGTGAAGGCCCGGCCGCCCGGCAGCTACTGGTGGATCTGAAGCCGTCCGGCATGGTCCTCACCCTGGGCGCGCCGCACACCACCAAGACCACTGCGACAGGTGCAGCGCGGTCTCCCGGCGGACGTCGAGCACGGCGGCCTCCTGGCCCCGGACATGGGTGAAGCCCCTGCTAGAACTGGTCTTTGCGAAGAGATCAAGTTCACAGCGAGAGGCTTCACTTGCGTCAACGGGTGGCTGGAACAGGTGCCGCTCGGGCTGCGCGTCACTGGTGAGCGCGGCTCGTTATCTGCCTCGCTGGACCACTGCCAATGCCTGGATGATCTGGCGGAGCACGTCGGCAAAGATCAGCTAAAGGGGGTCCTGGCCCAGCTTGGGCCACTACATCCTCGCGTCATGAATAAAAGGAGCCCCGGCTCCTGGCACTGCCGGAGGCTGGGGCTGCTTTCGGTGGACGATACAGGGATTGAACCTGTGACCTCTTCCGTGTCAGGGAAGCGCTCTCCCGCTGAGCTAATCGTCCGTGTTGAGTTGTCACATGTTGAGTTGTCACTCAGAGCGGAAGACGGGATTCGAACCCGCGACCCTCACCTTGGCAAGGTGATGCTCTACCACTGAGCCACTTCCGCGTGGCGCTGCTTGCTCTTTACCTTAGCGGATCCCGGAGGGTCCGCCGTCCGCCCGAGGTGGAGACGGGATTTGAACCCGTGTGGACGGCTTTGCAGGCCGCTGCCTCGCCTCTCGGCCACTCCACCAGGAGTGTTGAACTCCGAGCGGAAGACGGGATTCGAACCCGCGACCCTCACCTTGGCAAGGTGATGCTCTACCACTGAGCCACTTCCGCGTGTCTCCGGCGAGGTGCCGGTCCACGGGAAAACCATATCGTCTTCGCGGAGTGCCCGGCGCGTCCTGCCCGCGACAGGGCCGGGTTCCGGCGTTTTCAGCGTGATCCGGCGTGGGACCGAGCAGCCGACCGGATCACGCGGACGTCCTTGGCCATGACGAACGCGATGCGGTGGCCGAGCTGGATCTGGTGGAAGCGCTGGTCGCCCTGGACGCTGACGTGCCGGGCCGGGACGAAGGAGCCGGTCGCCTGGTAGGAGCCGGGCACGGTGAGACCGAGGGAGTAGAACTGGCCGGGGCGGATCACGTACGGGAGGGCGACCTCCTGCTGGTAGGCGGCGCGCGTGCCCCGATAGGCGGATCGTTCGGGGTAGGCGCGGCCGTAGACCCTGACGCGCCCGTCGATCGGGGTGACCAGCGGGCCCCTGGCGGGCACGGCGGTGGGCCGGTCGGGCGGGTTGCGGAACCACGCCTTCTGGCCGAGATACCAGATGGCCGTCCAGTCGTCCTGGGTCCCGGCGAGGGCGAACCGCTGGCCGGTCGAGGCTCGCGCGCTGTGGTCGTACACGCTGCGGGTGCTGGGCTGGCCGACCCGCTTGCCGATGTCGTCGATCAGCGGGGCGTCGGCGCGGGGTTCGGTGCGCAGCCACACCGTCGAGGCGCCGTGGGGTTCGCAGCCGGTCTTGGAGCAGCCGGTGAAGCGGGGCCGGTGGGTCTCGTAGTCGGGCCGGATGACGACCGAGGTGCCGCGGCGGGAGCCCTCGATCGGGTGACCCATGAGGTCGAAGTAGTGTGCCCAGTCCCAGTAGGGGCCGGGGTCCTCGTGCATGCCCGGCAGGGCCTCGGGCGTGGTGCCGGGCACGGTGTCGTGGCCGAGGATGTGCGCCCGGTCGATCGGGATGTCGTAGCGGGCCGCGAGGTAGCGCACCAGCCTGGCCGACGCCCGGTACATCGCCTCGGTGTACCAGGTGCCGCCCGTGGCCAGGTAGCCCTCGTGCTCGATGCCGATCGAGCGGGTGTTGACGTCCCAGTTGCCGGCGTGCCAGGCGATGTCCCCGGTCCGCACGTGCTGGGCGACGTGCCCGTCGCGGGAGCGGACCGTGTAGTGCCAGCTCACGTACTCGGGGTCGTGCACGAGCTTCGGCAGGCCCGCGTAGGCGCCCTCGGTGTCGTGGATCACGATGTAGTCGACGCGCCGCGCGCGGTCGAGCCGGTCGTGGTTGCCGTAGCCACCGCCGCCGGTGCGTCGGTAGGCGGCGGGCATCCACTCGCAGGCCAGCGCGGCGGGGCACTCCGTCTCTTGGGCCGGGTCCGCCCGCGGCGCCTGGCGCGCGTCCGGGTCCGCCCGGGGCGCCGGGCGCGCGTCGGGATCCGGCTCCAGCCGGATCCGGAAGCCGTCGTCCGTACGGCGGGCCGCGCCCTCCCGGATGACCGCGAACACCTCGTCGGCGAAGGCCCGGGAGCCCGAGTAGCGGGTGACGGCGTCGTGCCAGTCGGCCGGGTCGGCGCTGCGGTGCGGCTGGTAGGAGGCGAGGACGGCGGCGCCGCCCCGGATGTTGGCCGCCGGGTCGGAGCGCAGCCTGTCCGGGGGCAGCCCGGTCAGCCGCGCCGCCTCCCGCACCGTCGCCTGCCGGGAGACGGGCGCCGCGGGCGATGCGGGCGACGCGGGCGCCGGCGGTGCCGGGGGCGCCGCGTGTCCACCGGCTCGCGCGGCGTCGGTGTCCACGAGATGCATCGGCCCGTAGCCGCCGCCCACGCTCGGCTCGCCGGCGTTGCCGTCCCAGCGGGACTCCAGGTAGGAGACGCCGAGCAGCACGCTGACCGGCACGCCGTAGTCTCTGGCCGCAGCGGCGAACTCGGCCTGCCTGCCGGGCTGGCTCGGCCCGGCCAGAGCGCTCGCGGCCAGTCCGGCGACGACCCAGTGCAGCATGAAATACCCCCACGTAGCGGCTTTGCTCGATCACCCGCCGTAACCATTCCCAGAAAGGGATGTGTCAGACGTGACGGATGATGCGGATGAGGCCGGCCACGGTGACGGCCGCCGACCGGTGCTTGGCGAAAGGTTGGACACGTTCGGGAGCCCACTAGGCGCTAATCCTGCCCGATTTCGGGCAGGACCTTGGCATGTCTCGTCTCTCATGCGTAGTGTCCTCGTCTGTGTCCATGGCACGGCATCCCTATGAGGACCTCATCGCCCATCTGGCCCGCACCAGCGGGCTCGGCTCGGGCGAGGCGGCGCGCGTGGTGGCCGACGTGCTGGCGTACTTCTCCGAGCCGGTCGAGGAGTTCGTACGGCGGCGTCATTCCGAGCTGAAGGCTCACGGCTTCACCAACGACGAGATCTTCCCCAGGGTCGCCGCGGAGCTGCGGGGCCGCCCGGTGGCGGCGCCCGAGCTGTCTCTGCGGCAGCTGCGCCGGATCGTCTACGGATAAGCGGACAGAGGAGACCTCGGATGTGCGGAATCGTCGCCTACGTCGGATCGAAGGACGCGGCGCCCATCCTGCTGGAGGGCCTGCAGCGGCTGGAGTATCGCGGCTACGACTCGGCGGGTGTCGTGGTGTCGAACAAGGGCCTCAAGCTGCGCAAGGTCAAGGGCAGGGTGGCCGATCTGGCCAAGGTGATGCCGGCCAGGTTCAAGGGCGGCCTCGGCATCGGTCACACGCGCTGGGCGACCCACGGCGTCCCCAGTGACCTCAACGCGCATCCGCACCTGTCGACCGACGAGCGCATCGCGGTCGTGCACAACGGCATCATCGAGAACGCCGACGAGCTGCGCGCCAAGCTGGTCGCCGACGGGGTGGCGTTCGTCTCCGAGACCGACACCGAGGTGCTCGCCCACCTGATCGCCCGCACCGCCGAGGAGACCGAGACGCTGGAGGAGGCGGTCAGGAAGGCGCTCAAGAGCATCGTCGGCACCTACGGCATCGCGGTGATCGACGCCCAGCGGCCCGGGGAGGTCGTGGTGGCGCGCAACGGCAGCCCGATCGTGCTGGGCATCGGCGAGAAGGAGATGTTCGCCGCGTCCGACGTGGCCGCGCTGGTCCGCTACACGCGTCAGGTCGTGCACCTGGAGGACGGCGAGCTGGCCGTGCTCAAGGCCGACGGCTTCCACACCTTCGCCAGCGACGCCCGCGAGACGGCCAAGGAGCCGCTGACCGTCGACTGGGAGGCCGGCCACTACGACACCGGCGGTTACGAGCACTACCTGCTCAAGGAGATCTCCGAGCAGCCCGACACGGTCTCCCGCACCATGCGCGGCCGCCTCGACGAGCGCTTCCACATCGCGCACCTGGGCGGGCTCAACATGGACGCCCGCGAGACCCGGTCCTTCCGCCGGGTGAAGATCATCGGCTGTGGCTCGGCCTACTACTCGGGCCAGATCGGCGCCCAGCTGATCGAGGAGCTGGCCCGCATCCCGGCCGACGCCGAGCCCGCCAGCGAGTTCCGCTACCGCAACCCGGTCGTCGACCCCGACACCCTGTACGTCGCGATCAGCCAGTCGGGCGAGACCTACGACACGCTCGCCGCGGTGCAGGAGCTGAAGCGCAAGGGCGGCCGGGTCATCGGCATCGTCAACGCGGTCGGCAGCGCGATCGCCCGGGAGGTCGACGGCGGCGTCTACCTGCATGCCGGGCCCGAGGTGTCGGTCGCCTCCACCAAGGCGTTCACCTCCACGTCGCTGGCCTTCGCGCTGCTCGCGCTGCACTTCGGCCGGGTGCACGACCTGTCGCCGGCCGACGGTCGCCGCATCTGCGAGGGGTTGCGCAGGCTGCCCGGGCAGATCGAGGAGATCCTGGCCCAGGGCGACAAGATCGCCGAGCTGGCGCAGAAGTACGCGAAGTATCCGAGCATGATGTTCGTCGGCCGGGTGCGGGGCTACCCCGTGGCCCGCGAGGGCGCCCAGAAGCTCAAGGAGATCTCGTACGTGCACGCGGAGGCCTATCCGGCCAGCGAGCTCAAGCACGGGCCGCTCGCGCTGATCGGCCCCGAGATGCCGACGGTCGCGATCGTCCCCGACGACGAGCTGCTCGACAAGAACCTCACCACGCTCGGCGAGATCCGCGCCCGTGGCGGCCAGGTGCTCATGGTGGGTCATCGCGAGCCCGACGCGAAGCTGGCCGACGACGTGATCGTGGTGCCCCGCAACGAGATCGAGCTGGACCCGATCCTGCTGACGATCCCCCTGCAGCTGCTGGCCTATCACGCGGCGGTCGCCCTCGGCCGCGATGTGGACAAGCCGCGCAATCTGGCAAAGAGTGTCACAGTTGAATAAATTCATATGGCACGATGGCCACAATCCGACAAACTTCTCGTTATTCCTGGAATAGCGACTTAAGCTCCTCGTGTGGTCGAGTTCGATCCTCAGGCTCCCAACCTTGCGCGAATGTACGACTACATGCTCGGCGGCGATGACAACACCGCCGTCGACCGCGAGGTGACCGACCGGCTTGCGGCCCTGTTCCCGCAAGCCGTTCCACTCGCGCGGATCAACCGGGAGTTCCTGCAGCGGGCGGTGCGTTACCTCGCCCAGGCCGAGGTCGGCCAGTTCCTCGACCTGGGCAGCGGCCTGCCCACCGGAGGGCACGTGCACGAGGTGGCCCCCGGCGCCAGGGTCGTCTACGTGGACCACGACCCGGTCGTGGCCACCCGGGCCAGAGATCTGCTGGAGGAGTCGGGCCGGGCCGTCCTGGTCCAGGCCGACCTGTTCGACGCGGGCGAGGTGCTGGAGCGCGCCTCCGCCTACCTCGACCTCGAGCGGCCGGTCGGAGTGGTGCTGGCCTCGGTGCTGCACTTCGTCCCCGACTCGGCCGATCCTCAGCGGATGGTGGCCAGGCTGCGCGACGCGCTGGCGCCCGGCAGCCATCTGGTGATCACGCACGCCACCTCGGTCGGGCGGCTGAGCCCCGAGGACGCGGCCAAGGTGATCTCCCGTGGTCCCTCCGCCGCCGGGGCCGACCGCACCCCGGCCGGCATCAGGACGTTCTTCGGTGACTTCGCACTGGTCGAGCCGGGCCTGGTGAACGCCCCCGACTGGCGTCCGGACCGGCCGAGGCTGGTCGGCGAGCCGTCCACGTCGTCCTACCTCCTGGCCGGCGTCGGCGCGAAGCGGTAAGTCGGGTTTCCGGGATCAGGGGTTGCGGCGACCCCGGCGTGTGACCGTACGTGATGTGTTAATAACCTGTAGTAAGAGGAGGTCTTGCCGCATCTCGGGGAGGCACGTCATGCGCCGACGGCACTTCTTCGCGCTGGGACTCGGCGTCGCGGCGTGCGCGGCGGGGTGCGGCACCGAGCGCGGCGTGCCCGCGAGGCCGCGGCAGCCGTTCTCCGTCACGGCGGCCACCGACCGGCTGGAGGGCGTCGTCCAGGCGCTCGTGCGGGCCGGCGGCCGGGCCGGATTCACGGTGTCGGCCCGGCCGGGCGGGCCCGGAGCGGCCACCCCCATCACCGTCACCGGGCTGTCCGTCCTGGCAGCCGCCGAGCTGAACGGCCGGCCCGGCCTGCTCGACACCACGACCCCGCTGGCCAGGCTGGTCGGCGACGTCGAGGTGGTGGTCGTGCCCGCCAACTCGCGGTTCAAGGACTTCGACGAGTTCGGCGCCCACCTGCTGGCCCGGCCCGAGCAGACGCTGCTCGCCGGCGGGCCTCAGGGAGAGCCCGACCACCTGCTGTTCGGGCTGATCGCGCGGGGGCTGGGCGCCGACACCCGCCGGGTCGACTACACCGGCTATCCCAGTGCCGTCGGGGCGGCCACCGCGCTGCTCGGCGGCCGGGCCGCGGCCGCCGCCGGCACGCTCCCCGACTGGCGCGGCAGCATCCGCATGGGGCTGGTCAGGCCGCTGGCCGTGTCCAGCGCCCGCCGGGTCGAGGGCATCGACGCGCCGAGCCTGCTGGAGTCGGGGGTGCGCGTCGACTTCGCCGACTGGTGCGCGGCGGTCGGGCCGACCGGCATGACCGAGGAGAGCCGCGCCTCGGCCCTCGACCTGTGCGAGACGGTCGCCGATTCGGCGGCCTGGCAGACCACCTGCCGCGTCCGGGGATGGAGCTCCATCCCGCTGGCGGGTGACGACTTCACGGTGTGGCTCGGCTCCGAGGTCGGCCGGACCAAGGCGGTGCTCCGCGATCTCGGCCTCGTCAACACGCCGGGCACGACGTGCTGGGGGAGTTGCGGAAACGGCCACTGACGGCGGGTGCCGCGCGGGGTCCCGTGGCCCAGCCGTCCCGCCACGTTCGGCTGAGGCCCGGCCACGGCGGTAAATGCGTGGCGTGGCCGATGATCACCCGGTTACCGTTGAGGACATGCAGCATGACGGCCCTGAGCGATCAAGGCCGCGGACCACGGTCTGACCGGCGGGAATGGCGCCCCCTGGCTGGATCCGGTCCTTCGTTCCGGGTCCGGCCCACGCCAGCCGGCCCGGGGCCCACGCCGCTCTGGCCCAACTGGCAGAGGCGCCACATTCAGGATGTGGAGGTTCGGGGTTCGAATCCCCGGGGCGGCACCCTCGGACGCGCTCAGACCTGGACGACGCGCACACCCGCCGCGCCCTGGCCGCCAGCAGCCGGCCGACCGCCGCCTCGCTCTCCTGGTGGGCGCTCGCCCCGTGGCCGGTGTCCAGGGCGTTGTCGCGAGGGCGCGCGGGACGACAAGCAGTACTGAAGCGCGCCGTTCCGGCTTCCGTCAGCCCTCGTGCGCGGACAGTGATCGGCCCTGTGCCGTCATGGTCTGCCGGTGGGCGAGTTCGCCGCGCTTGCCGTACCAGGCGCTCCACCCGCCGAGGAGGAGTACGGTGCCGATGAGCAGCAGCGCGGACAGGCCCGTCATGACGTCCACGGGCAGCAGGTAGACGAGGGGGATGCGCAGTGCCGACTCGACCAGCAGGGCCGCGGCCCAGGTGAGGGTCATGACCACGTACACCCGGCGGAAGCCGGGCTCGGCCTGGTAGAGCGCTTCCCAGCGGGCGGCCGTCCGAGAGTCCTCCGCGCCGAAGCGCTTGGCCATGCCGAAGGCCGCCGGGCGGCCGGTGAGGCAGGTGCCGGCGAAGACGAGGGCGACGACGGCGGTCGTGACTGACTTGACGGCGAGTAACAGGCGCTCGTCGCCGGTGACGAACGAGAGGATCAGGCCGAGGCCGAAGATCAGGCACATGAAGGCGGCGAAGCCGTCCAGCCTGCGCTCCCGGATGCCGACGTAGCCGACCCGCAGCATCCCCGCGGACGCCGCCGCGAGGAGGGCGGCGTACTCGTCGATACGCAGCATGCGCAACAGGTAGTAGGTGGCGACCGAGGGGAGCACGTCCCACAGCAGTACGTTCAGCACGGAGCGGTTCATGCGAAGATCCTTTCCAGCCAGTCGGAGATGCGGGCCAGGGCCAGGCGCTGGGCGCCCGACTGGCAGTGGGCGTCGGCGCCCTCCGCCTCGGTGAATTCGATCAGAGTCTTGTCGCAGGTCAGGTGTTCGTAGAGCGCCTCGGGCTGGCCCTGGAAGGCGAAGTCGCCGGAGGCGGAGCAGACGAGGGTCGGGCAGGTGATCCGCTCGGCGACGCCGTCGCCCAGGTGATAATCGAGCAGCGAGGTGAGGTAGCCGCGGGGTGAGGGCGCGCCGAAGGCCCAGGTGCCGTGGGTGAACGCCCACCGCATGGTGGGGTCGTGCTCCATCAGCGCGCTCAACTGCTCGTCCGCCTCCGGACGGCTGAGCGCCTGAGCCGCGGCGGACCGGTCCCCGCCGAAGCGCGCGGCGACGGTGTGTCCCATGTCGTAGACGCCGTCGAATGCGATCAGCGCCTTGATCCTCGGGTCGAAGGCGGTCGCGCGGGGCGCGAGCATCCCGCCCATGCTGACGCCCAGCAGCGCCACGCGTGAATCGTGCACGTACGGCTCGGCGAGCAGGAAGTCGAGCACCGGGCCGACCACGTGTTCCCAGTCGGGCCTGAACACCAGCCCCTCGCGCAGGCCGCCCGGCTGTCCGGGACCGTCGAAGGTGAGCACGTTGAAGCCCCGCTCCCACAGCGCGGCCGCGGCGAAGAAGTGGCACTCTTCGGCGCTGCCGTCGAAGCCGTTGTGCATGACGACCGTCGCGCCACCGGTGCCCCGGTAGAGGTAGCCGGGCAGCGTGGTGCCTTCGTAGGGGATCTCGGCCCGCTCGATGCCCGACAGGTCGGCGAAGGCGCGGAAGCAGGTCACCTGCCCGGTGTAGGCGGCGTCGATGCGTGGGTCCGCCGGGTCGCCGTGCAGGAAGAACTCCGCGACACGGTAGTAGTTGGAGGCGCGCAGGAACCCGTCCCGGGCGCTCACCCGGTGCCCGGCCGCCAGGGAGCCGGCCGCCTCGGCGGCCACCCGGTCGGCCGTGGCCAGCCACTCGTCGTGCCAGCTGTCGTAGTCGCCTTCGGTGATCCGTTGCGAGGTGGTCAGCACCTCGCCGAAATCGGCGCCACCGTACGCGATGTGACCGAACGAGCGGAGTGTTTCGTACCAGAACGTGGGGTCGTTCTCGAAGATGATCGGGCGCACTGAGGCATCCTTAATGCGAAGAATTTCGCTTCAAGGTAGGCCATGGACGGGCTTAACGCAAGATGGTTCGCGTTAAGATGGCGGCATGCAACCTGCACGCAGGCCGGGTGGCCGCAGCGCGAGAGTCCGTACGGCGGTGCACGAGGCTGTGACGGGCCTGCTGGGCGAGTCCGACTGGGACAGTCTGAGCATCGCCGCGATAGCCGAACGATCAGGCGTGCACCAGGCGACCGTCTACCGGCGCTGGGGCACGCTGAGCGCGCTGATCGACGACGTGGTGACCGAGCGGCTCTCGCGGGCCTCGCCGATGCCCGATACCGGGTCGCTCCAAGGTGACCTGGAGGCCTACGCGATGCGGCTGGCCGAGGACGTGGCCGGGCCCTTGGGCGTTATGTACGTGCGGGCCGCGCAGGTGGGCACCCGGGCCGACGACCCGCCGGTCTACATGGCGGACCGGGCGGCACAGATGCAGGTGATGCTGGACCGGGCGGTGGAGCGGGGAGAGCGACCGCCGACCCTGCTGGAGTTGCTGGAGGTGGTGATCGCGCCGATCTACTATCACGCCATCTTCTTCAGCCGCCCGGTCGGGACCGAGCACGCGAGGTCGCTTGTCGGGCGGCTGCTCAGCCTGCCGGTCAGCGGTCCACGATCTCGTTCTTCCCGATGACCACGACGCCCTCCCGGGTCACCGCGAAGCGGGTGCGGTCGTAGTCGAGGTCGAAGCCGATGCGGGCGCCGTCGGGGATCACCACGTTCTTGTCGATGATGGCCTTGCGCACCACCGCGCCCCGGCCGATCTTGACGTTCTCCATCAGCACCGAGTCCTCGACCAGCGAGTGGGAGTGCAGCACCACCTTCGGCGACAGGATCGACCGCAAGGCCGTGCCGCCCGAGACGATCACGCCGGGGGAGACGAGGGAGTCGATCGCCCGGCCCACCCGGTCGCCGTCGTTGTGCACGAACTTGGCGGGCGGCAGCGGGTCGTGACCGGTGTGGATCGGCCACTTGTCGTTGTAGAGGTTGAAGATCGGGTGCGCCGAGATGAGGTCCATGTGGGCCTCGTAGTAGGCGTCGAGCGTGCCCACGTCGCGCCAGTAGCCCCGGTCGCGCTCGGTCGAGCCGGGCACCACGTTGTGGGCGAAGTCGTACACGTCGGCTCCGCCCGACTTGACCAGCATGGGGATGATGTTGCCGCCCAGGTCGTGCTTGCTGGTGGGGTCGAGGGCGTCCTCACGCAACGCGTCGATCATGGACTGGGTCTTGAACACGTAGTTGCCCATCGAGGCGAACACCTCGTCGGGGGAGTCGGCGAGGCCGACCGCGTCCTTGGGCTTCTCCCGGAACGCCACGATGCGGCGCCCCTGTGGGTCGGTCTCGATCACGCCGAACTGGTCGGCCAGCGACAGCGGCTGCCTGATCGCGGCCACCGTCACGTCGGCGCCCGAGTCCTCGTGCTGTTCGAGCATCTGCCGGGGATCCATCCGGTAGATGTGGTCGGCGCCGAACACGATCACGTGATCGGGCATCTCGTCATAGATCAGGTTGAGGTTCTGGAACAGGGCGTCGGCCGAGCCGGAGAACCAGCGCGGGCCCAGGCGCTGCTGCGCGGGCACCGGCGTCACATAGTTGCCGAGCATCGCCGACAGCCGCCAGGTGCGTGAGACGTGCCGGTCGAGGCTGTGGTTCTTGTACTGGGTCAGCACGACGATCTGCAGGAAACCGCCGTTGGCGAGGTTGGACAGCACGAAGTCGATGAGCCGGTACATCCCCCCGAACGGCACGGCCGGTTTGGCCCGGTCCGCCGTGAGAGGCATGAGCCTCTTGCCCTCTCCACCAGCCAGCACGACCGCAAGCACCCTCCGGGACCTCATGTCCAGGACGCTACCCCCAAATCGCCGATCTATCGACGAAACCCCGCACTGGCTCTCTTCTTGGGCGGCCGCTCCGGGCAGGCGGCCCTGGTGAGCGGCCACGCGCCCCGCGCCACCCGTCCTGCGGGGTGGATATTTACCGGCTTGTCGGTGTGCTCGGGCACCCGGGTAGCTCGTAAGGTCGTCTCATGCGTGTTGATCTGCTCAGCCGGGAGTACCCACCCGAGGTGTACGGCGGGGCCGGCGTCCATCTCGAGTACCTCGCCCGGGAGCTACGGCGGCTGGCCGACGTCCGGGTGCGGTGCTTCGGGGCCGACCGCGACGAGCCCGGCGTCGCCGCCTACCGGGTGCCCGCCGCGCTGGAGCCGGCCAACGCCGCGCTGCAGGTGCTCGGGGTGGACCTGGAGATGGCCGCCGCCTGCGAAGGCGCCGACCTGGTGCACTCGCACACCTGGTACGCCAATTTCGCCGGACATGTCGCGAAGATGCTGTACGGCATCCCGCACGTCGTCACCACGCACAGCCTCGAACCGCTGCGCCCGTGGAAGGCCGAGCAACTGGGCGGCGGCTACACGCTCTCGTCCTGGGCCGAGCGCGCCGCGCTCGCCGCGGCCGACGCGGTGATCGCCGTGTCGGAGGGCATGCGGCGCGACGTGCTCGCCGCCTATCCCGAGATCCCGCCCGGCCGGGTGAGCGTGATCCACAACGGCATCGACACCACCGAATACGCCCCCGATCGGGGCGACGACGTCCTGAACAAACACGGCGTCGACCCGCGCGTCCCGTACGTCGTGTTCGTCGGCCGGATCACCCGGCAGAAGGGGCTGATCCACCTCCTGCACGCGGCGCGGGAGTTCGCCCCCGGCGCGCAGCTCGTGCTCTGCGCCGGCGCGCCCGACACACCGGAGATCGCGGCCGAGGTGACCGAGCTCGTCCGTGACCTCGGCCAGCGGCGCGAGGGCGTGGTGTGGATCTCCGAGATGCTGCCCAAGCCCGAGGTGATCCAGTTGCTCACGCACGCGACGGTGTTCGTGTGTCCCTCGGTCTACGAGCCGATGGGCATCGTCAACCTGGAGGCGATGGCCTGCGAGACGGCCGTGGTGGCCACGGCGACCGGCGGCATCCCCGAGGTGGTGGCCGACGGTGAGACGGGGCTGCTGGTGCCGATCGACCAGGGAGCCGACGGCAGCCCGCACGATCCGGCCCGGTTCGCCGCCGACCTCGCCGAACGGGTCAACACGCTGCTGGGCGACCCGGCTCGGGCCCGCGCCATGGGCGAGGCGGGCCGGGCCAGGGCCGTCGAGCACTTCTCCTGGGAGCGCATCGCGCGGCGCACCCTCGACCTCTACACCTCGCTCACCGGCTCCGCCACAGGGTCGCCCGGGTGAGCTCGCCCCCCACGGCACCCTCCACGGCGTCCCCCACAGCGCCGGCCGCGTAGACCTCGGTGGTGCCGGGGCGCCAGGCGAGCGCGGTGACCTGGCCGGCCAGCCGCTGGCTGGTCCACCGGCCGCCGGAGTGACGCAGCAGCCGTGAGCCCGTCGAGTCGAGCACCCACAGGCCGCCCCGGCCGTCGGGCTCCGCCTGCGCGAACGTGCTGCCGAGCGAGCCCCAGTCGCACCGCCACCCGTGGCCGTCCCAGTGCAGGGCGACCGGCCGGTGGCGTTCGAGCGGCTCGTTCTGCTCGTCGAACCTGCCCGGCACCAGCCACGACACCCCGCCGACCGCCCACACGTCGCGCGGGCCGAGCACGGCCACGTCGTTGAGGTGGATCCGGGGCGACTCGGCCGCGGGCGGCAGGCCCAGCTCGGGCACGCCGACGCGCTGCCAGGCGGAGCCGTTCCACCGGGCGGCCGGGCCCGCCTCCCGCAGCGGGCCGCTGACCGTCCACACGTCCGTGTCCCCGCCGCCCACGGCGCCCGCCGGCGCGGGCAGCTCGTGCGCCCGCCAGGCGGAGCCGTCCCAGGACAGCGCCTCCGTGCCGTTGACCGCCCACGCGCCCCGGGCGGCGGTGCCACCGGTGCCGATCGTGCCGGCGGACCGGCCGGTGAGCGGCGACGAGACGAACGTGCCGTGCTGGAGGCCGCCCACCAGCCCGGCCTGGCCGTCCGCCAGCCCGAACACCCAGGCCTGCTCGGCCGAGGTCGCGCCCAGCGCGGTCACGCGCACGTCCGGCAGGGGGTAGGCCCGCCACCGGGCGCCGTCCCAGCGGCGCAGCCCGGCGAACGCCGTCTCGACGGTCCCGCCGCTCGCGCGCTGGGTGAAGTGGGTCGTCCAGACCGCGCCGTCGCCGCCCACGGCGAGGTCGCCGAAGCCGCCGTGGTCCCGGTCGGTGGAGACCGCGCGCCAGGTCGTCCTGACCGGCCTGGCGCGCAGCCGGTCGGCGCGGGCCGGTGGCTGGACGCAGCGGGCCGGCCGGGCGGCGAGCGGCGGCAGCGTCGGGCCCGGCACGGGCACGGGCGTCAGCGATCCGGCGGTCCCCGTGGGCGAGGTGCCCGGCGTGGACGGGGACGTGGATGCGGCCGGGGTCCGCGCGGGCGGCTGGACGCAGGCGGCCGCCAACGCGATCACGGCCGTGGCCGCTCCCAGCCTTCGGGCCGCGCGCGGCCCGCCGGCCTCCCCGAGAGATCTCATGCTCCCGCACGATAGGCCAGCGTGGCCCCGGCGTCTTCTGCCGCTCAGGTCGGCGGAAGATCCACTAGGTCTGCGAAATGTAGTGAAGGATCACGTTATGTACGTGGTGGGCCTTGTTGTCGCCTCGGAAATCCACCTCGTACGTGTGCGTCCCGACATGGACGGCGATGGAACCCGACGAGAAGAAGCCGCCGGCGAACGACTTGTTGCTCACCACGCTCACCGCGGAGATCTTGCCGTAGGGGATGCTGGTGAGCGCGATCCGCTTGCCCACGAACGACTTGTCCTGCACGATGACCCGTCGATCGGTCAGTCCGAGGAAGCCCGTGCCCGCCCCGATCGCGTCGTACACGGCGAGGATCCGCTCGCCCTGGAGCAACCCGCTCTCGATCTGCTTGAGCTGTTCTTTCCGGTCGTAGGGGATGTCAGCCATGCCAGGAGAACGAGCAGGACGGGGCGTGGCGTTCCATGCGCGGCATTTGGGTCTTGTAGCCGACTGGATAGGGGATCACCCTGAACGGCAGGAGGCCTGAGATGTCGCATCCGCTCGGAGTCAGTCGCCCGGATCTCACCGTCACCGACCTGCCCTCGCCCGAAGAGGTGTTCAAGGTCTCCAGGATCGGCCCCAAGGAGCTGTTCAAGTACGCCGTCGGCCCGAGCCTGATCGCGCTCGGCATCTCGATCGGCAGCGGCGAATGGCTGCTCGGCCCGCTCAGCGTCGGCCAGTACGGCTTCGTCGGGGTCGGCTGGGTCATCCTGGTGTCCGCCCTGCTCCAGACGTTCTACAATGTGGAATGCTCCCGCTACGTGCTCGCCACCGGCGAGACGCCGGTCGTCGGCTGGGGACGGGTGCCCCCGGGGTGGAAGCTCTGGATCCCGCTCTCGGTGCTCGTCGTGATCTTCGCGTTCATCGCGGGAGGCTGGGCCGCCTCCGCCGGTCAGGGCGTGTACGCCCTGTTCCATGGCGAGCCCCCGCCCGTGGGCGCCGAGGAGCCCCGGCTGTGGGCCATCGCGCTGCTCGTGCTGGTCTTCCTGATCACCGCCTCGGCGCGCCGGATCAGCCGGGCGCTGGAACTGGCCAACTGGGTGATGGTCGGCGCCATCCTGATCGCCCTGCTCGGCATCTGCCTGTTCGTGGTGCCGCTCAGCCAATGGTGGGAGGGCATCCGCGGGTTCGTCACCCCGGCCGCGCCGCCGAGCGGGATCACCGCCACCCAGCTCGGCGGGCTGGCCGGCTTCACCGCGCTGGCCTCCGGCCTCAACTGGTACGTCATGGGCCACTACCGCGACAAGGGCTACGGCATGGGCTTCCGGGCCGGATACATCTCGGGCCTGCGCGGCGAGCGCACCGAGATCCTGGCCAGCGGAGTGACGTTCCCGGACGACGAGCGCAACCGGAGCATGTGGCGCCGGTGGTATCGGCTGCTCATGGTCGACATGTGGGGAGTGTTCTTCGTCGGCGCGATCCTCGGCATGCTGCTGCCCACGCTGCTCATGTCGCAGGCCGTGGCCATGTCGGGGGAGCGGCCGACGCGGGCCAACGTCCCCACCTTCGTGGCCGCCGCGCTCGGCGACGAGTACGGCCAGGTCATGTTCTACGTGGCGCTCGTCCTCGGCGTGCTGGTGCTCTTCTCCACCCAGCTCGGCATCTTCGAGGCCATGGTCAGGGTGACGACCGACGCCGCGCACGCCACCAGCCCCCGGTTACGCGCCCTGGTGGAGGGCGACCCGCGCCGCTTCTACTACCCGTTCATGATCGTCCTGCTGATCGTGATCTCGATCATCATCCACTTCTCGCTGCCGGTCGGGCTCGTGGAGTGGTCGGCCAACATGTCGAACCTGGGCGCGCTGATCTACCCCTTCCTGCTCATCTACCTCAACAGCAAGCTCCCGCGCCCGGCCCGGCCCCGCCCGTGGCACTACGTGATCCTGATCCTCAACTTCCTGTTCTTCGGCTTCTTCTTCGTCAACTTCATCGCGGACTTCGTCGGCGACCCGCTGGTGACGTTCTAGCGTTCGGTTCCGGCGCTCAGGCGTGCAGGATCCGCGGCTCGTGACGCACGGGGAAGTTGACCGAGTTGGCGACGAAGCACATCCGGTTGGCCTCGTGGTGCAGCTCGACGGCCTTGTCGTGCACCTCGGGGGCGGCGATCGTGACCGTCGGCCGCAGCGTCACCGACGTGAAGCGGCCGGCGCCCCCGGACTCCTCGGCCATCGTGCCCTCGGCCTCGTCCACGTAGGAGGTCACCACGATGCCGTTGGTCGCGCACAGGTGCAGATACCACAGCATGTGGCACTGCGAGACTGACGCGACCAGCAACTCCTCCGGGTTCCAGCGGGCCGGGTCGCCCCGGAACGCCGGGTCGGAGGAGCCGTGCACGGCCGGCTTGCCCTCGGCGGACACCTCGTGGTCACGGCTGAAGGCCCGGTAGCCGGAGGTGCCCTCGCCGAGGTTGCCGGTCCAGGTGACGGTGGTGTGATAGCGGTGTTCGCGGCTCATGCCACCATCCTGGGGCATCGCGACCCGTGGCGATCACCGGGGGCCCGCGCCGCGCGGGCTCGCTCGGCGGGGGCTCCGGTCAGCGGACGGTCTCCAGCGTCATGACCCCGGTGGTCAGCGGACGGTCTCCAGCGTCATGACCTCGGTGGTCAGCCGACGGTCTCCAGCACCACGGTTCGGTGGTCAGCCGACGGTCTCCAGCACCACGACGGGGATCTCACGATCGGTCTTCTGCTGGTAGGCGTCGTAGTGGGGCCAGGTGCCGTTCATCAGCCGCCACAGCTCCGGCCGCTCCTCCGGGCCGGCCGTACGGGCGCGGGCTGTGAACCTCTCGCCCTTCACCTGCACCTCGACCTCGGGGTCGGCCAGCAGGTTCTTGTACCACTCGGGGTGGTCGGGGTCGCCACCCTTGGAGGCCACGACGACGTGGTCGTCACCGTGCCGCTGGTAGATGAGCGGCGTGGTGTAGGACCGGCCGGAGTTGCGGCCTTTCGTGGTCAGGAGCAGGACGGTGGTGTTGTTCCAGTCGTGCCCCTCCTGGCCGTCGGTCTGCTGGTAACGCTGGACGTGTTCCTTGCCATAGAGCATGCCGGAGAGGCTACCCGGTGACGGCGTCATGTCACGATCATCGCCGGGCTCCGCACGGGGGCCGGCCAGGTGTCCGCCGGATGGCGGGGCGGGGTCACAGGTAGGAGCGGGCGGCCGTGACCAGGTCGGGGGTGGCGTCACGGGTGTCGACGTAGAGGGCGGCGCCGGGGGTGCGCTCGCGGACGTCGCGGTCGCGGATCGCGAACACCGCCGGGGCCGCGCCCACCTCGCCGTAGCGGGCGGTGACGGCGGCGGAGACGGCCCGTCGCACGTCGGCGACCACGCCGGCCGGCGTGTGGCCGGGCCCCGAGGCGGCGAGGTAGCCGAGCATGGCCGCGAACCGCAGCTCGGCGTCGGCCACGGGCCGCTGCCGGGGGATCACCGGCCGGTCTAGCCAGAACACCTTGCCGGCCAGGAACGCCTCGTAGCTCACGCCGTCATGGTCGAGGGTGCGCGCCGTCTCCGCGAGCAGCTCGCCGAACCCGGCGAGGTCGGCGCCGGGCGGCAGATCCGTGGTGACGAACAACGGCACGATCAGCGAGTCGAGCATGTGACAGATCCCTCCGTGAGGAGGCTCATCGTAGGGCGCGGCACCGACAATCCCACGGGACTCCGGACCGTGTCGTCAAGCGGGAGCCCCTGCCGGAGACGGTGAGGCTTTGGCACTCTCATGGGCTTAACGGTCCGATCGGAGACGGTATGAGAGAGGCGCGAGCGTCCCACGCCGGCCGGAGAGCCCGTCGATCCCGTGGCGGCTCGCGGAAGGAGACCCGCGATGAAGATGCCCGTCGTGAACCAGTGTGAGGCGGAAGCCTGCGTCTACAACCGTGAGCGCGTCTGCCACGCCTCGGCCATCACCGTCGGCGACGCGCCGCAGCAGGCGCACTGTGACACGTTCTTCACGGCGTCCGCCAAGGGCGGCGATCCCTCCACCGTCGGACGGGTCGGGGCGTGCAAGGTGGCCGACTGCCGGCACAACAGCCAGTTCGAATGCCAGGCGCCCGGCATCGAGGTGGGCTACGTGAGCAACAGGGCCGACTGCAAGACCTACGCGCCGGTCTGAGCCCCGGAGTTCCCGGAGGCCTCGGCCGCCCGCCGGAGATCGCCTAGCGGTCGATCCACCTGTCCTTCAGGGCGGCGTGGACGACGGAGTCGCGCCAGCCTTCAGGCGTGAGCACCTGACGTGGGACGAGCCCCTCCTCGATCATGCCCGCCGTCAGCATGGCCAGCTGGGCGGGCAGGTTGGCGGGCGCACGGGCGCCCCAGATGCGGCGCAGCCCCAGCTGCTTGAACCCGAACGACAGCAGCAGCTTGATCAGGTCGGTGCCCATGCCCCGGCCCCACTGGTCGGGCCGCAGGCCGAGGCCGATCTCGGCGCTGTGCGGCTGGTCGGCCTCGATGCGCAGGCGGGCCACCCCGATCACGTCGCGGTGGTCGGCGTCAACCACCGCGAGCACGTACAGCAGGCGCGGCTCGGCGGTGGCGGCGCGCCCGGCCTCCTCGACCAGCGCCGTGACCTCAGCGGGTGTCAGCGGCTCGAACGGCATGTACCGCGTGGCCGCCGGATCGCCGTAGATGGCGTGCAGTGCCGCCACGTCGGCCTCCGAGACGTCACGCAGTCCCAGCCGCACACCATCGCACCGCACGAGACGCATGCGCAGAAGTAAACGCGACTTTTGTGATCTCTACAACCCCTTGTCAAGTCGCGAGTTGACTCCCGTAAGCTCGCGCGACAAGTTCGGCGATCGCGCTGTGCGCGCCGAGCGGCGCGGCGTGCCCCGCGTCGACCCCGGCGGCGGCCCGTTCGACCAGGTCCTCGGGGGCCTCGTGCCCGATCAGGCAGGGGGCGATGGCCAGGCGGGCGGCGCCGGCCGCTCGCAGCCGCTGGGCGGCCACCGGCACGCCGGGCTCGCTGTCCAGCGAGGCGGCGACCACGGGCAGGGTGAGTCTGGAGGCCAGCAGCACGGCGGTGGCCTGGACGGCCTGCACGGCCCGCGCCCCGCCGACGGTGCCGAGGATGACCGCGTCGACCGGGCTGCCGACGTTGAGCACGCGCACCCGGTCGGCCCGGGCCAGGCCGCGTTCGGCCAGCCGGATGTGCAGCGCCTCGGCGAGCAGGGGGTGCGGGCCGAGCGCCTCGGTGACCACGGCGCCGGAGCCGCTCGCGGCGACGGCCTTGCCGATGTCCGCCAGCACGACGGGATCATCCCAGGTCAGCAGGGGCACCACGATGGCGTCGCGGTCGCCGGGCAGCGAGTCGGCCAGGTCGGCGACCGTGGTCAGGCGCACCTCGATATGCGGATTGTCGACGCGCACGACGGCCGCGATCTCGGCGGCCACGCCGGAGGCGCTGCCCGGCGCCGCGAGGACGAGAAGGGGGGCGTCCGGCGGCAGGGACGTGGGCACGGGACGGCGGTGCCGGCCACCGCCCGGCCGGGGGGAACGTTCGCGTACAGGCAGGCTCACAGGCGCGCAGTTTATGCCTATTGAGGGTGTCTTGTTCCAGGATTCGGCAGAGATTCAATCACAACGCTCCCGGTGTGGCCGAGATCACATCGTGATGCCCCGAGTCGTTGACTTATCGGTGCGGAACGGCAAACTCAACATCAACTAGAAACGCGTTCTAGAGCGAGTGTCACGCTCCGTCCCCAGAAGGATGGGTAATGAAGCCGTTCTATGTCCGCGAGCTGAGCGTCTACCCGGTGGGCCGGCGACGCATCTGGTTGCTGGCGATCGCCGTGCTGGCGAGCCTGGTGGCCAACTTCGAGACCACGATCGCCACGATCCTGCCGCTCCTGATGGAGGACCTGAGCATGTCGCTCACGGTCTACGGGCAGATCGCGGCCGCCTCCGTGCTGGTCGGCGGGTTGTCGGCGGCGTTCGGCGGCATCCTGTCCGACCGCTGGGGCCGCGTCACGATCCTGGTGCCGACGCTCACGATCACCGCGGCCTGCAACTTCCTGCTCGCCACCGTGGACTCGGTCGGCGAGCTGTTCGCGATCCGGTGCCTGATGCTGTTCATCGAGGGCGCCGGCATCACGATCACCGCGTCGCTGGTCCGGGACTTCTCGCCCCGGCTGGGCCGGGCGCAGGCGTTCGGCTTCTGGACCTGGGGCCCGGTCGGGGCGGCCTTCCTGGCCTCCGCGCTGGCCTCCCTGACGCTGCCGCTGTTCGGCAACGCCTGGCAGTCGCAGGCGATCATCATGGGCATCGTCTCGCTGACCCTGTGCGGCGTCATCATCTGGCAGATCGCCGAGCCGTCCGCGGCGCTGCGGGCCCAGGTCATGCACGCCGAGTCGGCGGTGACCGCCGAGGAGAAGATCGACCCCGGCAAGGTCAGGGAGCTGTTCCGGCATCCCCACCTGTGGGCGCACGTGTTCGGCAACACCGCCTGGCAGGTGCTCTACTGGACTTTCGCGATCTTCGGGCAGACGATCCTGGCCGGCGCGTTCGGCATGGAGACCGCCGCGGCCAACGGCGTCGTGGCGCTCGGCATCGTGGTCAACGCCGTGGCCGTCATCGTCGTGGGCCGCGTGTCCGACCGGCTGCGGCTGCGCAAGCCGTTCACCGCCGTGGGCACCGCGCTCACCATCGCGGTGCTCGCCTACTACATCAGCCTGATCGGGCAGGACGTCTCCGCCGGTCACATCACCGTGGTCTACGCGGCGCTCTTCCTCTGCCTGGGCATCGCCTACGTGCCGTGGATGGCGAACTTCTCCGAGGACGCCGAGGACGTGGAGTCGCGCCTGCAGGGCGCCGCGCTGGGCATCTGGGGCATGGTCGTCCGGATCATGATCGTGGTGCTGCTGGTGGTCTCGCCGATGGTCGTCGAGTCCGGCGGCTGGGGCGCCTGGCTGTGGGTGGCGCTGGGCGGTCAGGCGCTCTTCCTGCTCTCGATGCTCGCCTACAAGGGCGACTGGCGCCGGAGCACGCCGAAGGTCTCGGCCTGACCGTCAGCGGGCCGGCACCACTACCGACCGCGGGTTGCCCGGCGCGTACACGGTGATGCCCTGCGGCAGCGACTTGAGCTTCTCGATCTCGGCGCAGGCGGGGCACTTGTCGTAACCCTCCTGCCGGGCCCGGTTCGCGTCCGCCTCCGCCCTAGCCTGGGCGACCCTCGCCTGGGCCTCGGAGACGGCCGCGCCCGCGGCCAGCGACCGGTCCACCGCCCGCTGCACCTCCGCCGGGAGCGTCACCTTGACCAGGGTGAACCGCAGCCCGGTGAGGAAGTCGCCGCCCAGTGTCCGCGGGAGGTCACGGGCCAGCGAGTCGTTGACCGCGCTCTGCACCTTGACGATGTTGGTGTTGCTGTCGTTCGGCTTCAGCGACGAGCTCTCCAGCAGCGCGCACGACGGGACCAGCTCGCCGCAGCGCATGGCGCCGATCTGGCCGCGCAGCGCGTTGTCGACGACCGGTCGCACCGCCTGGCCGAAGAACGCCGCCCAGCCCTCGTCGCCGTCCCACGGATAGAGCGCGTCGTCGCCCTGCGACCGGAAGGTACGGGTGCCGTACCTGTCGTCGAACGTCTTCAACGTCTCGTGGTCGAGGTTGAGCGTGAAGTACAGGGTGCCCTCGATGCCCAGGTTGACGCCGTCGCTGCTGGGCACCGTCACAACGTCCACCCCGAGGGCGGTGGCCCGCCTGGCGTCGGCGGTGATCGTGTAGAAGCGCTGCTGGGCGGGATAGAGGTGGGTCGAGGACCACAGGCCGGTCCAGGTCAGGCCGGAGCCCGGGGCGATGACCTGGCGCACCTTGTTGTCGTCGAGCGGGCCGCCGTCGCGGATCACGGCGACCTCGCCGCCTCCCGTGCGCTCCAGACCGGCGACGCCTCCGACGAGCAGAGGGATCGTGACGAGCGCGGCGAGGACGAGCAGGGCGATTCTCACAGGGGACCTCCCGCGCGGACGGCGGTGGCAGCCGCCGCCCGCGGTTTCGCGGCAAGATTTCGGAGGCTCGGCCCCTACGCCCGCTGCGGCACCTGGCCGTCGTCGGAGGTGAGGTCGAGGTCGCGGGTCTCCGGCGCGATGGCCAGGCCCACGGCGGTGACGGCCAGCGCGGCCACCACGTAGATCGACACCGCCAGAGTGGTGCCGTACACGTCGAACAGCTTGATCGCGATGATCGGGGCGATTCCGCCGCCGACGATCCCGGCCACCTGGTAGCCCATCGAGGCGCCGCTGTAGCGCAGCCGGGTGCTGAACAGCTCGGCGATGAAGGCCGCCTGCGGGCCGTACATCGCGGCGTGCGTGACCAGCGCGACCACCGCGGCGAGCGCGATCATCGGGAACGACCTTGTGTCGAGCAGCGGGAAGAAGGCGAACACCCAGACCGCGGCCCCGGCCACGCCCGCCAGGTAGACCGGCCGCCGGCCGACGCGGTCGGACAGCGCGCCGAACAGCGGGATCAGCACCAGTTGCAGCGCCGACCCGATCAGCACCGCGTTCAGCCCCACCGAACGCTCCATCCCCAGCGACCCGGTCAGGTAGACGAGGATGTACGCGGTGAAGGTGTAGAACGCCACGTCCACGCCGATGCGCGCGGTGAAGGCCGAAAGCAGCGCGCGAGGGTGCGTGCGCAGCACCTCGATCAGCGGCATCCTGGCCTTCGCCCCCGTGCGCGCCACCTCCGCGAACAGCGGCGACTCCGACACCTTCACCCGCACCCAGAGGCCGACCAGCACGAGCACGCCCGACAGCAGGAACGGCACCCGCCAGCCCCACGCCAGGAACGCCGCGTCGGACAGCGTGAACGACATGACCGTCAGCAGCGCGGTGGCCAGCACGTAGCCGGCCGGCACACCCACCTGCGGCCAGCTGGCGTTGAAGCCGCGGCGGCGGTCGTCGCCGTGCTCCAGCGACATGATCACCGCCCCGCCCCACTCACCGCCGAGCCCGAGACCCTGCACGAACCGGAGCGTGGCCAGCAGGATCGGGGCCGCGACGCCGATGGCGTCGTAGCCGGGCAGCACGCCGATGAGGAACGTCGCGACGCCCATCACCAGCAGCGTCACGACCAGCACGGTCTTGCGCCCGGCCCGGTCGCCGAAGTGCCCGAAGACGATGCCGCCGAGCGGCCGGGCGACGAACGCGACGGCGTTGGTGGTCAGCGCCAGCAGGGTCGCGTTGAGGGGGTCGAAGGTGGGGAAGAACAGCTTGCCGAAGACCAGGGTGGCGGCCGTCGTATAGAGGAAGAAGTCGTACCACTCCAGCGACGTGCCGATCAGGCTGGCGAGGATCACCCGCCGGGTTTGTGGGGTGGAGCCTGACATCTCATCGCTCCTCGGGTCAGGGGGTTCCTTTCAACGTAAGGATCGTTGAACAATTCGACAAGAGGTTTGTTGGATGATTATCTGTCGTCTGTGGACGACGCCGTCGCTGATCTCGCTCAGGACCGCGGCCGGCTGGGGCGCAGCAGCACCGCCGAGCGCGTGGCCGACATCCTGCGCGACCGCATCAGCGAGGGCTTCTTCGAGCCGGGCCAGCGCCTGTCGGAGGAGGCGATCTCCGAGGCGCTCGGCGTGTCGCGCAACACACTGCGTGAGGCGTTCCGGCTGCTCGGCCACGAACGACTGCTCGACCACCGGCTCAATCGCGGGGTGTTCGTCCGGGTCCTGTCGGCCGAGGACGTGGCCGACCTCTACCGGGTGCGCCGGGTGCTCGAAGGCGCCGCCGTCCGCCGCCCCCCGTCGAAGCAGGCGCTGGAGCTGATCGCGGAGGCCGTGGCCGACGCCGAGCGGGCCGCCGCGGCCGACGACTGGCAGGCCGTCGGCACCGCCAACATCCGTTTCCACCAGGCGCTCGTGACGGCCAACCAGAGCCCGCGGCTCGACGAGGCGATGCGCCAGCTGCTGGCCGAGCTCCGGCTCGTCTTCCACGTCATGGCCAACCCGCGCGACTTCCACGAGCCGTTCGTCCAGCGCAACCGGCGGCTGTTCGACCTGCTCCACGACGGCCGGCTGGACGAGGCCGCGACCTTCCTCGACGGCTACCTCGACGAGGCCGAGCAGCTCCTCATCCGCGCCTACGAGCCCAACCGCTAACGTTCGCGCATGGACAGGTTGTTCACCCTCGACGAGGCCCGCTCGCTGATGCCGTCGATCCTCGACGAGGCCCGCGAGCTGGTCGCCGCGCGCGCCGACCTCGCCGAGATCGCGCTTGACCGGAAGACCGCCGGCTCCTCGGCGCTGGGCGGCATCGCCGAGCTGAAGGCACTGGAGGCCCGCATCGAGGAGATCCTGAGCGGCTGGACCGACCAGGGCATCGAGGTGAAGGGCCTGGCCCCGGTCCTGATCGACTTCCCGTCACTGCTCGACGGAGAGTCCGTGCGGCTGTGCTGGATCGAGGGTGAGCCCGGTCTGGCCTGGTATCACCGCACCGAGCTCGGCTTCGCCGGCCGCCGCCCTCTCACCTGAGGAGAACGGCCGTGGTCGTGGCTGAGCTGTGACCAACCGGTCCCGCCCGGGGGTTGTCTAACCGGGCAACGAAGGGATCACAGCTATGAGGCACACCAAAGTGTCCGCCGCGCTCCTGGTCGCGGCGGTCATCGGCGGGCCGGCGGCCACACCCGCCACCGCGGGGGCACAGGAGGGGCCGGCCGTGGCCCGTGCGGCCTGGATCAAGTCCTGCCACGACAGGAAGAAGGACGTCGACGCCCCCTGCGGGCCCTGGCGGCTGATCACCCGGGACGGCGGCGGCCTCGCCCTCCCCGACGCCGCGGCCACGAGGCGCCACGCGACGGGAGCCGTGGTGCACGAGCCGGGCAGGCTGGCCATCAGCGGTGACGGCCGCGTCGTCGCGTACGAGCGGGCCCGCGACCACCGCCTCGTCGTCCGGCGGGTCGCCGGCGGGCCGGTCAAGGAGCTGCCCGCGTCGCTCGTGCCGAAGGGGATCGGCACCGACGACCTGCTCCTGTACGTGTCGCCGTCGGGCGACAAGGTGCTGGTCGAGTACCTGGACGACGCCGAGAGGCAGCCCACGAGGGTCGTCACCGTCGCCACCGGCCGGACGGTCGAGCTGCCCGCCCGCGACAGCGTCCGGGGCTTCAGCGCCGACGGCGACGAGGTCCTCGCGACGCGCGGCGCGCGGGACAACACGACCGCGCTGGTCGCCCACCGGCTCGGCGGAGCCTCCATCAGGCGCACGCCGCCGCAGGTCGTGGCCAACGCCGCCACCACCGCCCTGGCGGCCGACGGCAGGACCGTCGCCGTGTTCGTCTCGGGCGACGCCGACCGTGGGAAGCCGCCCCGGCTGCGGCTGTACGACCTGGAGACCGGCGAGCTGTCGGCCGGGGTCGACTTGGCGCTCAAGCCCGACGCCACCCCGTACGTCGCCCGGTGGACCGTCGACGGCCGGCTCGTGGCGACCGTCGTGTCACAGGAGGACGGCGAGCCCGAGAGGGTGCGGGTGCTCACCGTCGACACCGAGACCGGCGACGTCACGCGGACGGACCACTACTCGATCAGCAAGACCGGCTACGAGTCCACGAAGGCGGGGGAGTGACGACCATGAGGATCAGGATCGCGGTGGCCGTCGCGGCCGGGCTGGCCCTGCTGACCGCGCCGGCCCCGGCGCAGGCCGACCCGCACCACGGGCACGCCGGCGTGCGGTACGTCTCCGTCAAGGGGTGCGAGACGAAGGACGCCGGCTCCCGGCCGTGCGGCGCCTGGCGGCTGGTGATGCACGACGGTTCGCGACGCGCCCTGCCCGACGCCCGGACCGTCGCCCTGAAGGCCAATGGCAAGTCGTCGGTCACCGGGGTCGCGCCCATCGCGGTCAGCGGCGACGGTCAGCGGCTGGCCTACATCACCACGTCGGGGCGGCTCGCCGTACGGACTCTCGGCGGCGGCGTGAAGCTGCTGGCCAAGGACGCGCTGCCGCGCGTGGCCCAGTACGAGCTGGCGTTCAAGCTGTCCGACGACGGCGGCCGGCTCGCCGTCCTCGACAACAACATGCGCAAAGGCACCCGCGTCTTCGACACGGCCACCGGCGCCCTGCTCGGCACCCTTCCGGGCACCGAGCGGATGATGGGCTTCAGCGGCGACGGCGGCGAGGTGCTGACCAGTGTGGACGCCGACGAGTCGGTCACCGACCTGGCCGTCTACAGCGACGCCGGCGAGCCGCTGCGGCGTGTCACGCCGCCCCAGGTCGTCGTGTCGACCGGCCCGCAGGCCCTCTCCGCCGACGGCCGGACCGTGGCGAACGTGGTCAGGTCCCGCGAGCCCGAGCTGGTCCTGTACGACATGGAGACCGACGAGGTGGTCGGCCGCACCAGGGTCAGGCTGCCCGCCGGGTCGGTCGAGATGATCGACTGGACCGGTGAGTCGCAGGTGACGCTGCACCTCCTGCGGGAGCGCGAGGGCAAGGCGGACCGGATGACGATCGTCCAGATCGACACCGGCACCGGCACGGTCACGATCAGGGACGGCTACTCGGTGCTGAAGGACAGCTACGTCTTCGCCGCCTGCGGCGGCTGATCTTCGCCCGGCCCGTACGGAGCGCGTGCCGTGCGGGCCGGGCGAGCGGCCCGCCGGCCCGACGCCAGTCGAATGGGTGTTTGAATCGTGGCATAGTATCGGCCATATGAAGGCTGTTTTCCAAGCTTCTCTGCTCGGCCTCGACGAGGACATCGGCCTCGGCCCGCTGGGGGCGACGGTGCGCAGGACGATCCTCGGCCGCGGGGCCTGGATCGACGTCAGGCCCGGCTGGGTGACCGGCGCCGACACGCTGTTCGAGCGGCTGGCGGAGTCGGTGCCGTGGCACGCCGAGCGGCGGCGGATGTACGACCGGGTCGTCGACGTGCCCCGGCTGCTGAAGTTCTACGACGAGGACGAGCCGCTGCCCGACGCCGTGCTCGACGACGCCAGGCGGGCGCTCGACGCCCACTACGGCGACGAGCTGGGCGAGCCGTTCCGCACGGCCGGCCTGTGCTTCTACCGCGACGGCCGCGACAGCGTCGCCTGGCACGGCGACACCCTCGGCCGGGGCGCCGCCGAGGACACCATGGTCGCGATCATCTCGGTCGGCGCGCCGCGTCCGCTGCTGCTCCGGCCGCGCGGCGGCGGCCACTCGATCCGCCACGACCTGGGCCACGGCGACCTCATCGTGATGGGCGGCAGTTGCCAGCGCACCTGGGAGCACGCGGTGCCCAAGACGTCCCGCCCCACCGGGCCACGGATCAGCGTCCAGTTCCGCCCGCGCGGCGTGCGCTGACCCGCGATCCCACGCCCGGACGGGCGCGGGGCTACCATCGGACGGCAGGTCCGCCCGTGAAGGGCGGCGGCGGGCCGTCCGGATCATGGGCGGTTGCCGGATGCGCTAAAGTTGCCGTTCTCAGGAGCGAATGTCCTAGGAGGTGAGACCCATCAACGCCATATCAGGCCGGGTGCTCTCATCTCGCGGCCGCACGGTTCGCCCGTCGTAGGCGACCGGGGGAGAGCGCCCCTTGGCATTCCGAAAGGCTCTCCCGTGTCGGTTCCTCCCCCTCTTCTTCCACCCGCCGCCATCGTCAGCACACTCCGGGCGGCCGGCTGCGTGTTCGCCGAGGACGAGGCCGCGATGCTCGTCTCCGCCGCCCGCACCACCGACGAGCTCGCCGCCATGGTCGAACGACGAGTGGCCGGCCTTCCCCTCGAACACGTCGTCGGCTGGGCGGAGTTCTCCGGCCTCCGGGTGTCCGTCGACCCCGGTGTCTTCGTGCCACGCCGCCGCACCGAGTTCCTCGTCGCCCAGACCCTCACCCTGGCCCGCCGGCTCACCACCCCGGCCCGGGACGGCTCCGCCGGCGCGGGGGCCGTGGTCGTCGATCTCTGCTGCGGGTCCGGGGCGGTGGGCGCCGCGGTGATCGCGGCGCTCGACGAGATCACGCTGCACGCGGTCGACATCGACCCCGTCGCGGTGCGGTGCGCCCGCCGCAACCTCGCCGCCGCCCAGGTGCACGAGGGCGACCTGTACGAGCCGCTGCCCGCCTCGTTGCGCGGGCGCGTCGACGTCCTGGTCGCCAGCGCCCCGTACGTACCGACGGAGGAGATCGGGCTGCTGCCCGCCGAGGCGCGCGTCCATGAGCCGAGGGTGGCGCTCGACGGCGGCGCCGACGGGCTGGACATCGTGCGGCGGGTGACCGAGGCGGCGCCCGCGTGGCTGTCGCCGCGCGGTCACCTGCTGGTCGAGACCAGCGAGCGCCAGGCGACGGCGACGGCGCGGACGGTCGCCCGCCACGGGCTGGTCGCCCGCGTGGCCAGGTGTGAGGAGCTGAACGCCACCGTCGTCATCGGCGCCCGGCCCGGCCAGACCTGACGCCGCGGATCAGCGGAGCCTGACGGTGAGGCGGGCGAGGCGGCCCTGCTCGCCCGACGCCCAGCAGGACAAATCCTTGGTGCACGACACCGTGTCGAACGAGCCGCCGTCGAAGGTCCGCCACGCCTGCCCGCCGGTCAGGGTCACGTCACTGCCTGACGGCCCGACGGCGATCGCGGCGAAGGGAAGATGGGGAAGCCAGGTGACCCCCGACCGGTAGGCCGGGGGCGGGGCTGCGGCGGCGCGCCAGGTGGTGCCCCCGTCGCGGGTGAAGGCTCCGGCCTGGGGCGACGGCTCGCCGGGCCGGTAGTCGCCGCCCACGGCGATGCCGCGATGAGGGTCGCGGAAGGCCAGGGCGAAGACGCCGCGCGCCGGCTCGGCCGCCGGGATCGGCGTGTCGGCCACGGTCCAGGTGCGGCCCCGGTCGCCGGAGTGGAACACCCGCGACCGGGAGGCCCCGCCGCTGGCCAGCCAGACGTCGCGCCCACCCGCCGTGACCAGGCACTGGCCGCTCGCCGCGAACCCCGCCTCACCGGGCAGCGCCTCGGGCATGCCGTCGGGCGGCAGCACCCGCCAGCTGCGCCCGCCGTCATCGGTGGCGAGGATCCGGAACCTGCCGTCCACCGGGTCGCTCATCGCGAGCCCGTGACGCCGGTCGAAGAACGCCATGCAGTCGTAGAAGGCGCGCGGCTCGTCGTTCCTGAAGGTCTCGGTCCAGGTGCGGCCCCCGTCGTCGGTCCGGTAGACCCGCGAGTCGGCCCCCTCACCGATGGACAGCACCACGGCCCGGTCGGCGTCGAACGCCTCCACGTCGCGGAACTGCAGCGTGTCCGTGCCGGGCGGCGAGACGTCACGCCAGCTCCGCCCGCCGTCCACAGTGCGCAACACGGTGCCCTCCGACCCGGACGCCCACACCACGTCGCGGCTCACCGGGGACAGTCCGCGCAGCCGCGCGCTCACCCCGGTCTCGGTGAGCTCCCAGCCGAGCGCGGGGACGTCGGCATGGGCGGGAAGCGGAGCGGCGAGCAGGCAGGCGACGGTCAGGGCGCCGAACGCTAATCCACGTTTCATGCCGGGCAACCTAACTCAGGCGATCAAGGCTGTCCATGGCGGCTGTCAGCCGCCGGAGATATCCGACTCCGCGTCCTCGGGCACCACGGAGTCCCACGGGTCGTCCAGCCAGCCGTCCGGCAACTGCACCTTGCCCCGCTCGCCCGACTTGCCGCGCGGCGTGTCGGTGTTGGCCGGCCACGGCTGGTCGTGATCGAGCCTGGCCAGCCCCGCGCGCAGCCCGTCGAGCGACTCGGCCGTGGCCAGCTCGCGCCGCAGCTCGCCGCCCACCGCGAACCCCTTGAGATACCACCCCACGTGCTTGCGGAAGTCGGCCACCGCGTAACGCTCCTGGTCGAAGCAGTGCGTCAGCCCCTCGGCGTGCCGGGCCATCACCGCGGCCACCTCGCCAAGCGTGGGCCGGACCCGGTCGGCGATCCCGTTGAACGCGTTGCCGAGATCCCTGAACAGCCACGGCCGCCCCAGACACCCCCGCCCCACCACGACGCCGTCGCACCCCGTGCGGGCCACCATCCGCAGGGCGTCGTCGGCGCACCAGATGTCGCCGTTGCCGAGCACCGGGATCTCCGGCACGGCCTCCTTGAGCCGGGCGATCGCGTCCCAGTCGGCGACGCCGCCGTAGTGCTGCTTGGCCGTGCGGGCGTGCAGCGCGATCGCCGCGACCCCCTCCTCGACCGCGATGCGGCCCGCGTCGAGGTAGGTCAGGTGGTCGTCGTCGATGCCCATGCGCATCTTCATCGTCACGGGCAGCGGGCCCGCGCCGGCCACCGCCTCGCGCAGGATCCGCCGCAGCAACCGCCGTTTGTACGGCAGCGCCGAACCGCCGCCGCGCCTGGTCACCTTGGGCACCGGGCAACCGAAGTTGAGGTCGATGTGGTCGGCCAGGTCCTCGTCGGCGATCATCCTGACCGCCCGGCCCACGGTGGCCGGGTCGACCCCGTAGAGCTGGATGCTCCTGGGCTGCTCGGACTCGGCGAACCTGATCATCCGGAACGTCTTGGGATTGCGCTCGACCAGCGCCCGCGTCGTGATCATCTCGCACACGAACAACCCGGCCCCCTGCTCGCGGCAGAGCACCCGGAACGGCGCGTTGGTGATGCCCGCCATCGGCGCCAGCACCACCGGCGGCCACACCTCTATCGGCCCAATCTTCACCCCGTCAGTTGTAGCGCAGGTCAGGCCATGACCGGTATTCGCCGATAGGCTGTGAGCAGGCATCTACGTGGGGAGGGGGCCCGGATGCTCCTGAGACTGCGCGTCGCGCTGCCCGACCGGCCCGGGTCGCTGGCGCAGGTCACCCGGGTGCTCGGCGCCGCCGGAGCCGACATCACCCAGGTCACCGTGCTCGACCGGGGCGCGGGCCGGGCGGTCGACGACATCACCGTCTTCTGTCCCGAGAGCACCTCCAAGGATTCGCTGGCCAAGAGCCTGCAGGGCGTCGCCGGGGTGACGGTCGAGGGCGTCTGGACCACCCGAGAGGCGCCGGGCACCTACCCGGAGCTGGAGATCCTCAAGTACATCACCACCGCCGGCGATCGGGGGCTGACCACGCTGGTCGACTCGCTGCCGGTGCTGTTCAGCGCCGACTGGGCCGCCACGAGTGCCGAGCAGGGCGTCGTCTACGCGAGCTGGCGCGCGCCGCGGCAGGTGACGCTGCCGGCCGAGACGCCGCCGCGCCCCGTCGCCCGCACGCTCGCCGGAGATCTGCACGTCATCCACGCTCCGCTGCCGCCGCTCGCGCTCAGCCTGTTGCTGGCCCGCTCCGAGGGCCCGGCCTTCCACCGCACCGAGGTCCACCGGCTCGCGCGCATCCTTGAGATCTTCCTCAGCCTGCCCGCCACCGAGCGGAGCGTGGCGCGGCGACTGCGCAAGTGAGCATCTGGTCCGAAAACCCGCTAGAGTAGTCGGGCAACGCGGAAGTGGCTCAGTGGTAGAGCATCACCTTGCCAAGGTGAGGGTCGCGGGTTCGAATCCCGTCTTCCGCTCGGAGCTTCCGGCACGGTGGAGTGGCCGAGAGGCGAGGCAGCGGCCTGCAAAGCCGTCTACACGGGTTCAAATCCCGTCTCCACCTCCAAGGACGATTAGCTCAGCGGGAGAGCGCTTCCCTGACACGGAAGAGGTCACTGGTTCAATCCCAGTATCGTCCACCACAGATGTCTCACTGGAGCCTGGACACAGACGGCCCAGGGCTGGTGGGGTCGCCTGTAGCGCCGTATCCGGTTTGGGTGCGGCGCTGCTGTGTTGTGAGGGCGGCAGGTGGTTTCCGCCACGCGGGCGATCAAAGGCGGCGTGGGTGGCCGCGCATACGAGCCGGAATCATCTCGACATAATCTGATAAGGGTTCCACGCCCGCCGGTTCGGCGATCTCTTCCTGGGAAGACTTGTCGGCGCATGACAATCATGCGCGACCCGCGTTGCTGCCTCTGACGCGAGAATCAGTCTGTTCTCTAGTAGCGCCTGGCGCTTCGTATTATCCGATGGTTGATATGAACAGCCACTTCACTGGTTGTCCGCGGAAAGAATTCCGGAGTCGTGTGCGGGACGTGGCCGGTTCATGGTTTCCGAGGAGGTGTGGCACTTTGTCCGGTGAGCTGCTATTTTATCGCGACGGCGATGGCGTCGTCGCCACCGCCAGGATCGACGCCGCAGGAAGCTTCAACTCGCTCAAGGACGGAAAAGTCAGCCCGGGCTGGTTCCGCATCGTTTCCCACGAACGGGGTGCTGCTTTTCTATCGGAGCGATGGATTCATCGCCACCGGCAGGATCGACGCGACAGGAAACTACCAGCAACTCAAAACGGGCAACCTCAATCCAGCCTGGTTCCGTATCGTTTCCACGAACGGGGTGCTCCTGTTCTACCGGGCCGGCGACGGCGCCATCGCCACAGGCAGGATCGACGCGGAGGGAAGCTACCACCGACTCAAAACGGGGGAGCTCAAGCGAGACTGGACCCGTATTATTCCCACGAACGGGAGTCTCCTGTTCTACCAAGGCCGTTGCGTTCTCGGTTGATGGACGTTCGCTGGGCTCGATGAGGCAGGTGTTGAGGGCACCCCGGGGTGCACATGACAAACGCGACCCCTGATGATCGTCGGTGTCTAGCCAGTCGATCAAGAACAGGGGTCGCGTTCGCGTGCCATCATCCCCGATCGACGTGCTCTCGCGCCACTTGGAGCACGTCACCGTCGCCGACCTGCCCGCCGAGCCGCTCGATCTGCCCACGCTCGCCGAACTCCTGGACACCCTCCCGGACCCGCGCAGCCGCCGGGGACGCCGCTACCGGCTCGGCCCCCTGCTGGCGTTATCCCTGCTCGCCGTACTCGGCGGCGCGACCTCCCTGGCGAAGATCGCCCGATTCATCGCCGGGTACGACCCCGACCTGCGCGCCCGTGCCGGCCTGCACGGCACGATACGCCTGGCCGCCAGCACCCTGGGACGACTGTTCGCCCGCCTGGACGGCGACGCCTTCGACACCGCCACCTGCACCTATCTGGCCGCGCTTGCCACCTGCACCCCGCCCGCCACCTCAGGCAACCGGCCCGCAGACCGGACCCCGCTGTCCGGCCTGGCCGTGGACGGCAAGACCCTGCGCGGCAGTCGCACCGGCCAAGGCGTGACCCACCTGCTGGCCGCCACCCACCACAACACCCAGATCGTCATAGCCCAACGACAGGTCGAGGCCAAGAGCAACGAGATCCCCGCGTTCACACCCCTGCTGTCCGGGCTCGACCTGACCGGCGTGGTAGTCACCGCCGATGCCCTGCACACCCAGCAGGAACACGCCCGGTACATCGTCACCGCCGGCGGCCACTACCTGTTCATCGTCAAGGGCAACCAGCCCACACTCCAGCGCCGGCTCAAGGCCCTGCCCTGGCGCGAAGCGATTCTCAACGACCGCACCGACGAGACCGGCCACAGCCGCCGCGAGATCCGCCGCATGAAGATCTGCACCGCCCGCCCCGGACTGCCCTTCCCCCACGCCGCCCAGGCCATCCAGGTCAAACGCCGCCGCACCGACCACCGCACCGGCAAGACCACCATCGTCACGATCTACGCCATCACCAGCCTCCCACCAGGCCGCATCACCCACGCCCAGCTCGCCACCCTGATCCGCGGCCACTGGAGCATCGAGGCCCTGCACCACATCCGCGACGTCACCTACCGCGAAGACGCCTCCCGGATCCGCACCGGCACCGCACCCCGCATCATGGCCGGCCTGCGCAACCTGGCCATCGGCCTGGCCCGCCTGATCGGCTGGACCAACATCGCCGCAGCCACCGACCACTACCGCAGTCACCCCGCCGACGGACTCCAGCTACTCGGTTTCACAACATGAGAACGCATCGGCCCTGCCTGTTCTACCGGGAAAGCGATGGACTCATCGCAACCGCCAGGATCGACGCCGATGGAAACTTCCGTTCACTCAAGGACGGGAGAGTCAAGCCGGAATGGTCAATCATAACCGCCGCGAGTTGAGCGGCTACGAAGCCGTGACCGGCCGCACTCGTGACTGCCCGGTCTCGCGACCGTAGGGCGTTGTGATCGTCCGATCGTGCGGCGGCGCGTCCGTGATCGTCGCGACGTGTGACCTACGATCAGAGGATGGCTGATGTTGTGATTCCCGAGGCGTTTCGCGGGCGGATGGCCGAGGACGAGGTGGTCTGGCTCACGACCGTGGCGGCCGACGGCACGCCGCAGCCGAAGCCGGTCTGGTTCCTGTGGGAGGGCGACGGTTCCGTGCTGACCTTCAGCAGACCGGATGCCAGGCGACTTCGCCACGTCCGGGCCAGGCCCAGGGTCTCGCTCAACCTCAACAGCACGCCCAAGGGCGGTGAGGTGCTCGTGCTGATCGGTGATGCCGAGATCCTGGACGGCAGCCCGGTCGACCATCCCGCGTACGTCGCGAAATACCAGTCGGAGATGGAGCGGATCGTCGGCAGCGTCGAGGAGTTCGACGGCGAATACTCCGTGCCCATGCGCATCACCGTGACCTCGGTCAGGAGTCTCTGACCACGGCCGACCTCCCGGACTGAGCCCCGGTGCGGGTCAGAGTCCGCCGTTGAGGCGGAGGACGGTGATCGCGTGGACGGTCGCGTGGCCGCGCCAGTCGAGGACGCCGGCCGGCGAGATCTTAGCGTAGTCCACGGTCCAGCCGCCGTCGTCCTGCTGCATCCCGGCCAGGCGGTCCAGCTCGGCGTCGATCACGTCCGGGGCGAACACCGTCCGTACGGGCCCGTCCGGGAACACGGAGAAGTCCAGCGGCCGCATCCTCTCGTCCGGCGTGCCGCCCGCGACGGGCATCATGCCGTCGGCGGGGATGAACCGGCCCAGCCGTTCGGCCAGGGCCGCCGTCTCGGGACGGGTGGCGTGCACGGCGTCCAGGAAACGCATCGCGAAGGCCAGGACCATGGCGTGCGGCGTCTCCTCGATCGCCTCGATCGCGCCGAGGCAGTAGCGGGTGGCCCGCTCCAGCCACGGGTGCGCGGCGACGGCCGGGTCGTGGGCGGCGACGCGCAGCGCGACCGCCGTGACGCAGGCGGTCATCTGCAGGGAAGAGGCCGTGGGGTCGGAGTCCGCCCACCAGGGGGCGTTGCCCGCGGTGGACGTGACCGGCAGCGCGAACGGCAGCCCTCCGTCGGGCAGGCTGATCGACTGCAGCCAGTCGCACAGGGCCGCGGCCTGCGGCGCGACCGCCGGGGCGACATCCTCGAAGACCTCGAAGGCGTGCAACGCCGCTCCCGGCTGGCTCTCGGGCGAGCGCAGATCGGGCTCCAGGCCCCATCCGTAGCCGCCGTCGGGGTTGCGATAGGCGTCGACGGCCGCCAGGACGGCCGTCGGATCGGCTCCGCCCTGCAGCAGGTGGAAGCGGTGCCGGTCCAGTATGCGGGCGTGGGTCGCCATGAAGTCGGCGGCCGCGTCGAGATCGAGCTCCATAGGCCGATCCTGCCCCGGCCTCGCGACCGGAGTCTTGTACGTTCCGGCCGTCCCCTGCTCGTGGAGGATCCGCGTACGGCGGCCGGCACATAACGCATCCGCGCCTTGTGTTGAATGTCCCGATCTTGGGACATTGTCATGACACGATGACGAACTTTTCTGCCGGAGACTAAGAGGTACAGACGTGTGCCGGGGCGCCCTTGCCAGTCCGTCCCGGCACACGCCTACGCTCCCGCCTCAGAGCCGGTTGAGCCCCACGACGTGCAGCACCGCGCGGCCCTCCTCGTCGGAGGCGGCCAGGTCGACCTGCGCGTCGATGCCCCAGTCACCGTCGCCCGCGGGGTCCTTGACGGTCTGGCGGACCTTCCACAGCCCGCTCTCCTCCTCGATGCGCAGCAGCGCGGGCCCCCGCGCGTCGGCGCCGGTGAGGATCTCCTCGTGGTCGTCGTAGTAGGCGTCGAGCGCCGCGCCCCAATCGACGTCGGGGGCCAGCTCCTCCAGCTCCTCCTCCTTCTCCAGGGCGCAGAGCTCGATCAGCCGGAACATCGCGTTGCGCACCAGCACCCGGAAGGCCCGCGGGTTGGCGGTGACCGGGCGGACCTTGGCCTCCAGCTGCTCCTGCCGCTCCAGTGCCTCCTCGGGGTTGGCCAGCTTCTCCCACTCGTCGATCAGGGAGGAGTCGACCTGCCGCACCAGCTCGCCGAGCCATTCGATCAGGTCGACCAGGTCCTCGGTCTTCAGATGTTCGGGCACCGTGCGCGACAGCGTGCGGTAGGCGTCGGCCAGGTAGCGCAGCACCGTGCCCTCGGACCGGGCCAGCTCGTAGAACTGGATGTAGTCGCCGAACGTCATCGCCCGCTCGTACATGTCACGCACCACGGACTTGGGGCTGACCGTGTAGTCGCCCACCCACGGATGCCCCCGCCGGTAGGTCTCGTAGGCGCCGAGGAGCAGGTCGTCGAGCGGCATTGGGTACATCACCTCGGCCAGCGCCTCCATGCGCTCTTCGTACTCGATGCCGTCGGCCTTCATCTGCGCCACGGCCTCGCCCCTGGCCTTCTTCAGCTGGGCCGACAGGATCTGGCGCGGATCGTCGAGGATGGACTCGACGATCGACACCATGTCGAGCGCGTAGCCTGGCGCCTCGCGGTCGAGCAGCTCGAACGCGGCCAGCGCGAACGTCGACAGCGCCTGGTTGAGCGCGAAGTCCTCCTGCAGCTCGATGGTGAGCCTGGCCCGCCTGCCCTGCTCGTCGGGCTCCTTGAGCTGCTCCACGATGCCGCCGGCGAGCAGCGACCGGTAGATGGCGATGGCCTGGCTGATGTGCCGCCGCTGCCACTTGCGGTCCTCGTGGTTGTCGGTCAGCAGGTGCTTCATCGCCTGGAAGCAGTCGCCCGGCCGGTTGATCACCGCGAGCAGCATCGCGTTGCTCACCTTGAACCGGGAGTTGAGCGGCTCCGGCTCGGCGGTCTGCAGCTTCTCGAACGTGTCCTCGCTCCAGCCGACGAACCCCTCCGGCGGCTTCTTGCGGGCGTAGCCCCGGCGCCGCTTGGGGTCGTCGCCGATCTTGGCGAGTGCCTTGGCGTTCTCGATGTCGTGCTCGGGCGCCTGGCAGGCCACGTAGCCGATCGTGTCGAAGCCGGCCCGCCCGGCGCGGCCCGCGATCTGGTGGAACTCGCGGGCCCGCAGGCGGCGCACCTTGTTGCCGTCGTACTTGGACAGCGCGGTGAACAGGACCGTGCGGATCGGCACGTTGACGCCGACGCCGAGCGTGTCGGTGCCGCAGATGACCTTGAGCAGCCCGGCCTGGGCCAGCCGCTCCACCAGCCGCCGGTATTTCGGCAGCATCCCGGCGTGGTGCACGCCGATGCCGTGGCGCACCAGCCGCGACAGGGCCCGGCCGAAGCGGGTGGTGAACCGGAAACCGCCGATCATCGCGGCGATCGCCTCTTTCTCGGCCTTCGTCGACATGTTGATCGACATCAGCGCCTGGGCCCGCTCCATCGCGGCGGCCTGCGTGAAGTGCACCACGTAGACCGGCGCCTGGCCGGTGCTGAGCATCTCCTCCAGCGACTCGTGCAGCGGGGTCATCCGGTAGGAGTAGATCAACGGGACGGGCCGTTCGGCGTGCTTGACCACCGCCGTCGGCCGCCCGGTGCGCCGGGTCAGGTCGCGTTCGAACATCGAGACGTCGCCGAGCGTCGCCGACATCAGCACGAACTGCGCCCGGGGCAGCTCCAGCAGCGGAACCTGCCAGGCCCAGCCCCGGTCGGGCTCGGCGTAGAAGTGGAACTCGTCCATCACCACCTGGCCGATGTCGGCGGCGGCGCCGTCGCGCAGTGCCACGTTGGCCAGGATTTCGGCGGTGCAGCAGATGATCGGCGCGCCCGGGTTGACGCTCGCGTCGCCGGTCATCATGCCGACGTTGTCGGTGCCGAACAGCGCGCACAGGTCGAAGAACTTCTCCGACACCAGCGCCTTGATCGGCGCGGTGTAGAAGGTGCGGAGGTCGCGGGTCAGCGCGGCGAAGTGGGCGCCGGCGGCGACCAGGCTCTTGCCTGATCCGGTGGGGGTCGCCAGGATCACGTTGCTCCCGGAGACGACCTCGATCAGGGCCTCCTCCTGGGCGGGATAGAGCGTGAGCCCCCGTTCGGAGTTCCAGGCGACGAAGGCGTCGAAGATGGCGTCGGGCTCGGCGTCGATCTCTTCGGGCAGGCGGTCTACGAGAAGGCTCACCCCTCTATCCTGCCGAAGTCCGCGCCATGGTCGGACCGGCCGGCCCGAACGCCCCGCTCAGCTCTGGGCGCGCGGCCCCGTGATGAGCAGGCCGCCGAGGATGGCCAGGATCGCCAGGAACGGGGCGCCGCCGGGCGCGAACCCCGCCACGGTCAGCGTGAGCAGCCCGCCGCCGACCAGCGCGGCCGAGGTGAGCGCCCCACGCCAGGTCGCCTCCCCGTACGGCAGCGCGGGCGGCTCCTCGAAGCGCCGGAACCAGCTCAGCAGCGGCCACATGACCAGGCACAGCGCCCCGAGCCAGAGCGGCCATCCGGCGAACCAGCCGAGGCCGCCGGGAGCCGGGGTGTCCAGTCCGAGGCCCACCACGACCACCCCCGTGACGGCGAACAGGGCGGGCATGTGCCACAGGTAGGCGGTCATGACGCGCGGCCCGGCCCAGGCGAGCAGGCGGCCGACCGGCAACCGCGCGAGCCACGGCCGCAGGGTCACGGCCAGCCCGATCTGCCCGAACGCCACGGCCAGCATGGCCAGCGTCGGCGGGGCCATGTTCGACACCTCGGCGCCGGGCAGGCCGATCATGCTGCCCGGGTACGGCCCGGCCCACACCACCAGCGCCGCGGCCCCGAACCCGCCGGCGGCCAGCGCCCACGGCCGGCTCAGCCGCCCGTCGGCGTACCGGAAACCGAGCTGGTGCACCGCGAGCCAGACGAACACGATGTTGAGGTAGCCCAGCGCGTCCAGGCCCGTCGAGAAGCGCAGCAGGTCGGTCAGCGCCGCGCCGGCGGTGAGGACCACGGGAACCCACACGCCGTGCCTGCGGTGCAGCCCCAGCAGCCAGGGGGTGGCGACGACGGCGATCAGGTAGACGGCGAGGAACCACAGCAACTGGCCGGTCAGCCGCGCCCCCACGTCCAGCGGCTGCTCGGGCACGCCGAGCGCGGCCAGCACCTGGGGGAGCGGGATCCAGACCGCGGCCAGCGGCAGCAGCGGCCAGGCCAGCCGGCGCAGCCGGGCGAACAGCCACCGCGGCGCGTCGTGCGCGGCGCGGCCGAGGCTGATCGCGTTGGCCGCGCCGCCCGCGAAGAACACCAGCGGCATCACCTGGCTGATCCACGTGACCGCCCACACGCCCGGCGTGGCCAGCGCGTTGCCCGTGCTGAGCCGGGCGCCGTCGAAGGACAGGACCGGGATCGTCCAGTGCTGCAGCACCACGAGCGCGATGGCGAACACCCGCAGGAGGTCGAGGAACGGGTCCCTGGCGGCCGGTCGCGCAGGCGCCGGGCGGTCCGGTGCGACGGCGCCCGCGCGGGGGAGCGGACGGTCGAGCAGGACGGTCATGGGGGGCCTCGATTCCTCGTCAACGGGTCATCCAAGGCTCCCGCCGGACCCGGCCCCGCACATTGCCGCGAGCCACCCTGTCCGGGTCGAGATCACACCCCCGCGCCAGGTAGGGCTGGCCCTACCACCGGACGCCCGCACACCGGATCGCCGCCGGATGGCGGGAGTCATAGCGTGTAGGCCATGCGCTCCCTGAAGAGGCGTGTCCTGCTGGACACGCGCTACACGCTCGTCGGCTTCCCCACGGCCGTCATCGCCTTCGTGCTCCTGGTGGCCGGGTTCGCCGCGGGGGTCGGCACGGTGGTCGTCTGGGTCGGGGTGCCGATCCTGGTCGGCACCCTCATGGTCGCTCGCGGTTTCGCCGACGCGGAGCGAGCCTGGCTGGCCGACGTGCTGGAGCGCCCGCCCGTGCGCCCCCGCTACAAGCCCGCTCCCGCGGGGGCCGGCCGCTTCCGCAGGCTGGTCAACCCGCTGACCAGTGGGCAGTCATGGCTCGACCTGCTGCACGGCCTGCTGAACTTCCCGATCTCGATCGTCTCGTTCGTGGTCACCGTGGTCTTCTGGGCGCTGCCGCTGGCCGGCCTGACCTACCCGATCTACGGCATCGTCACCTCCCGCATCCCGGGCAACATGGAGCTGCCCCAGCTCCTCGGCTTCGGTGCGGGCTACTGGACCAACGTGCTGTTCTACCTGAGCCTCGGGCTGCTGAGCGCGCTGCTCCTGCCGTTCCTGGTGCGCGGGTCCGCGCTGCTGCGGGCGGGTCTCGGCCGGGCGCTGCTGACCGGCGTCGCCGAGCTGCACGAGCGCATCGACGACCTGGCCGAGGGCCGGGCCGCCGCGGTCTCGGCCGAGGCCAACGCGCTGCGCAAGCTGGAACGCGACATCCACGACGGCCCGCAGCAGCGCCTCGTCTCGCTCGCCATGGAGCTGTCCAGGGCGCAGCGTCAGATGAACAAGGACCCCCAGGCCGCCCAGGCCACGATCGACTCGGCCATCACGGCCACCCGGGAGACGCTCGACGAGCTGCGCGCCCTGTCGCGCGGCATCGCGCCGCCCATCCTGTCGGACCGCGGGCTCGCTCCCGCCCTCGCCGCGCTGGCCGGCCGCTGCACCGTCTCCGTCGACCTCGACGTGCAGGTCTCCGAGCGCTACCAGGCCAGTGTGGAGAACGCCGTCTACTACGTGGTCGCCGAGACGCTGACGAACGTTGCCAAGCACAGCCGCGCCACCGTCTGCACCGTCCAGCTGACCCGGGCCGCCGGCGTCCTCATGCTGACGATCGGGGATGATGGGGTCGGCGGCGCACACGTCGCCAAGGGACACGGTCTCGCCGGGCTCGCCGACCGGCTCCGCGCGGTCGACGGGGAGCTCACGGTCCGGTCGCCGGACGGCGGGCCGACAGTGATCGTGGCGGAGGTGCCGTGCGCGTAGTCGTGGCCGATGACGCCGTTCTGATCAGGGAGGGCCTGGTCAGGCTGCTCGAAGAGTTCGGCTGCGAGGTGGTGGCCGCCGTCGGCGACGGCGACGGCCTCGTCTCGGCCGTGGCCGAGCACCGGCCGGACGTGTCGGTGGTGGACGTGCGGATGCCGCCGTCGTTCACCGACGAGGGGCTCCGGGCGGCGGTCGAGGCCCGCAGCCGGGTGCCGGGCGCGCCCGTGCTCATCCTGTCGCAGTACGTCGAGGTCTCCTACGCCGACGACCTGCTGGCCGACGCCAGGGGCGCGGTGGGCTACCTGCTGAAGGACCGGGTGGTCGACGTCGACGAGTTCCTGGAGGGGCTGCGGCGGGTCGCCGCGGGCGGGACCGTGTTCGATCCGCAGGTGGTGTCGCAGTTGATGGTGCGCAGGCGCAGGGACGATCCGCTGGCCCAGCTGACCCCGCGCGAGCGGGAGGTGCTGGGGCTGATGGCCGAGGGCAGGTCCAACCCGGCCATCGGCAGGCAGCTGGTGATCAGCGACGGGGCGGTGGAGAAGCACATCAGGAGCATCTTCAGCAAGCTCGGCCTGTACGCCGACGACAGCGACCAGCACCGCAGGGTCCTCGCCGTGCTGACCTACCTGCGGTCCTGACGCCCTTTGCGGAACGGTCCGGGCGGTCCGGCCCGGAACGCCGGCCGGTCCGCGCGGTCGGTTCCGCGCGGACCCGGCCGCCCGGTGTCAGCCGAGCGCGTCGACCAGCTTCTTGCGCTGCTGGGCGCCCAGGCCCCCGAGACGGCGCTTCTCGTCGACGCCCGCCTCCTCCATCAGCGCGGTGGCCTTGGCGGGGCCGACGCCCTTGACCGCGCGCAGGGCCTGCGAAACCTTGATCTTCTTGGCGATGTCGTCATCGCGCTCCAGCAGCTGGGCGAAGGACAGCTCGCCTGCCTTGACCTTGGCCAGCAGGGCGGTGCGGGCCGCGCGCGCCTCGGCGGCCTTCTCCAGAGCCGCCTTGCGCTGCTCGGGGGTGAGCGTGGGAAGTGCCATCTCGGATCTCTCCTCGGGGATTGACGTTCGGGGTTTCCTGTTACCCGTCGTGCAGGGGCTAATCATGGCGGATACCCGCCATTCCCCGTGCGGAAAGTCACCGCTCAGCGGGTGTGCCAGACCGAGGCGGCCGCTTCGGCGCATGCCACGTCCTGCGCGATGGTGCCTCCGCTGACCCCTACGCCGCCCATCACCCGTTCGCCCTCACCGTAGTCCGCCCACAGCGGGACACCGCCCCCGAAACAGACGAAACGATCACCGGCCAGGCCGTAGAGCTCGCCTCCCGGGCGGGCCAGCTCCGCCAGGTCGGCGGTGGGCCTGCCGTGGGCCACCGAGGTGTAGGCCTTGCCCGGGGCCAGCACCGGCCCGGCGAGCCGCGCCCCCTCCATACGCTGGAACGTCACCAGATGGCCGCCCGCGTCGACCACCGCCACGGAGATCAGCGCGCCTTCGCGTGCCGCCTGCTTCAACGCCGCCTCGCACACGCGTAGCGCCAGTTCAAGGTCCACGTGTTCTCTTCCCCTCAGGAACCTGCCGCCGCACCCATCGTCCGCCTCCATCCGTACCGCCGGGCGGGCGGCTCCGCAAGATCGTGTACGGTGCCGCGCGCCGGCGACCTGTGGGTGCTTTCCGCCCTCCCGCGTGGTATCCATCACATTCCGAATTCCGGGCGTGTCGCAGGGGTTTCTCAGGTGTGCAGCCGGCGCCAGGCCTCGACGCCCCGGACGGTGAGGAAGTCGTCGAAGACCGACTCCATGGCCCCGATCAGGGGACCGCGCCAGCCGAGGGCGGAGGCGGCCAGCCGGGGCGGCCGCTCCCGGCGGATCGTCATGAGACCGGTCTCGAACGGCTCCACGAGCGCGGGCAGGGCCCGCTCGTACAGGTCGGCGCCGAGCCCCGACAGCGTCACCACCTCCGGGTCGTGCGCGTTCGTCAGAGCGGCGATGCCCCGGCCGAGCGCCTGGGCGCAGGCGCGCACCGCCCGCGCCTCCGCGCTCGCGGCGGCGGCCGTGGCGGCTCGGGCGAGGATCTGTTCGGCCCGCGCGCGGCCCCTCCCGCCGCCGTAGGCGAGCCCGAGGTGACGCAGCAGGGCGTTGGCCCCCACGTCCATCCCCCAGCAGCCGTGCGCCCCGCACATGCACGGCGCGTTCCCGCCGGTGAGCGGCATGTGCCCGAACTCGGCGCCCATCCCGCCCGCGCCGCCCAGCGGCCGGCCGTCCACCACCAGCACCCCGCCGACGTCGAAGTCGACGTGCAGGTGCAGCCCCACGCGGGCGTCGCGCAGCAGGCCCCGGCGAGCCTCGGCCAGCCCCGCGAACGCCGTGTCGTTGCCCACCCTCGGCACCGTGGCGCCGAGTCCGAGCAGGGCGGGGACGTCGACCGAGCGCCAGCGCAGATGCGCCACGTCGACCAGCCCTCCGGCGCGCACCGGGCCCGCCACGGCCACGCCCACGCCGACCACCCGGTGGCCGAGCCGTGCCAGGTGGCCCCGGAGCGCCTCGCCCAGCGGGCCGAGCGCATGGGCCGGGGTGCCGTCGTGGCCGGCGGAGCCGAGGGGCGTCGGATGGCCGCCCAGCTCGCAGGCGGCGACCTCCCAGCCGTCCTCGCGCAGGTCGACGGCCAGCGCGAGCGGGCCGTCCGGGTGCGGGCCCGGCACCTGGGTGGGGCGGCCCCGGCCGTGCTCGGGCGCGGGCGCCTCGTGCGCCAGCCGGTCGCCGGCCAGCTCGGCGGCCAGCACCGACGCGGTGCCCCTCGCCAGGCCGAGGTCGCGGGTCAGCTGCGAGCGGGTGCGCGTGGCGCCGCAGTCGTGCACGGCGCGCAGCAGCCGGACCCGGTTGTGCGCGCGCAGCTCGACGCTGGTCGTCGCCCCGCTCATTGTGTACGCCTCATGCGACTCATTATGCTCTAGCCATGAACATAAGTCTCGCGGACGCCCGGCGCGCCCGTATCGGGGTGTTCGGCTACTTCTTCCTGGCGGGGTTCGTGATGGGGTTGTGGGCCTCGGGCCTCCCCTCGCTCGAGGAGCGGCTGGACCTGGGCGCCGGCAGGCTCGGCAGCGTGCTGCTGCTGATCTCGGCCGGCGCGCTGGTGTCGATGCTGGTGGCCGGGCCGCTGGTGGACAGATGGTCGAGCAGGGTCGTGTGCTGGGTCGGCGGCCCCCTGTCGGCCGTGGTGCTGCTCGGCCCCGCGCTCGCGCCGTCGTACCCGGCGCTGGCGGGCCTGGCGGTGGTCTTCGGCCTCGGGCTGGGCGTGACCGAAGTCGCCATGAACGCCCACTCCGTCGAGGTCGAACGCGCCTATGCGCGGCCGATCATCTCGGCCTTCCACGGCACGTGGAGCCTCGGCGGCGCGGCGGGCGGCGCGCTGACCGCCGTCGTGCTGCGCGCCGACCTGGACGCGCAGACGCTGCTCATCGCGGCCGCGATCGTGGTGCCGTTCCTGTACGTGCCGCTGGCTCTGCTGTTGCTGCCCGCGCCGCCCGCGCATCCCGAGCCGGGAAAGGACGCCGCCGGTGGGGGCACGGGAGGCGGCCTGCGCTGGGGGCTGATCGCGCTGCTCGGGGTGGCCGCGTTCGCCGGGCACCTGAGCGAGGGGGCGGCCATCGACTGGGCCGCCCTGCACGCCCGCTGGGTCCTCGACACCGACGCCGCCGCCGCGCCGCTCGCCTACACGATCTTCGCCGTGGCCATGACGGCCATCCGGCTGCTCGGCGACCCCATCCGGGCCCGGCTCGGCTCCGTCAACACGATCCGGCTCGCCGGCATCATCGCCACCTGCGGATACGGCCTCGTGCTGGCCGCGCCGCTGACCGGCGCCTCGCTGCGCGTGGTCTGCGCCTGGACCGGCTGGGCGCTGGCCGGCGTCGGGCTGGCCACGGTGGTGCCGGTCATCTTCAGCGCCGTCGGCGCGGCCGGCGGGCGCGTCGGCCGGGCGCTGTCCCTGGTGACCGCGTTCGGCTACAGCGGGCTGCTGGTCGGGCCCGCGCTGCTCGGCTACATCGCGGAGGCGTCGTCGCTTCCCGTCGCCCTGATCGTGCCCGGCGTCCTCGCCGCCGTAGTCGCCCTCACGGGCGTCCCGGCCATCCGCGCCCTGCCGGTCGCCTCTTCGGCGGCCGGGGAGTCCGAACCGGCCGAGGCGTCCGCCCGCGAGTGACCCGGGCGTCCAGGCGGCCTCACGGGATGTCAGGCGGGGACGTGGTTGCGCAGGGCCAGGTCCGCCGGGTACGGCGCGAAGTAGCTCTGGTCGAGGACGTAACCGCTGTCCTCGCAGCGGGCGTGGTGGCGCAGGAGCGTCGCGGGCACGCTCAGCGGCACCAGGCCCGCCTGGTAGGAGGCGATGACCTCCACCAGGTCGGCCCGCTGGACGGGATCGACGCCGATCATGCCGAGGCAGTGGTGAAGGACGTTGACGTTGCGGCCGACGCTGGCCTTCCTGGCCAGCGCCATGCGGAACACCCGGGCGTAGTCGGCGGCCAGCCGGTCACGCGACCAGACGCCCGCCTGGGCGACCACCCGCCCGGCGAGGCGGTAGGTCGCCGGATCGTGGGCGAGGATCTGCATCTTGTGCCGGGTGTGGAAGGCGACCAGGTCGCGCGGGCGCCAGTCGCCGGTCAGCAGCTCGCGCAGCCGGGCGTGGGCGAAGATCCGTTCCACGAACGTCTCGCGGAGCAGCGCGTCGTGCAGCCGCCCCTCGTCCTCGACCGGCAGCAGCGGGTCGGCCGAGATGACGACCCCGGCGTAGACGCCCCGGCCGCGCCGGTCGGCCGGAGGGCCGGACTCCCGGTGCACGGGGATGCCGTGGACGCCGCAGCTCGGGCTCTTGGCCTTGAACACGTACCCGTCCACGTCGAGCGCGGCGGCCCGGGCGCGGGCCAGGGCGGTCATCCGGTCGGTGAGGTCCACGCGGGTCTTGCGGGTCATGAGGCGCGGCCCGTCGCCGGAGCTCTCCAGGCGGAGCGTCTCGCGCGGGGTGCCGAGCCCGGCCTCCATCTCCGGGCAGATCGGCACCCAGTCGACGTGCGGGTCGAGGGCGCCGGTCAGGAACCGGTCGCGGCTGTGGCCGCCGTTGAACCGTACCGGCTCGCCGAGCAGGCAACCCGAGACGGCCACCCTGGGCCTGGCCATGGCGGGGAGCGCGTTCATCGCCGCCTCCTCTGGATAGATAAGTTCGTCAAAACTTATTCATATCTGGAGGGAGGCGGGAGGGCAACCAAGGGCGGGGAGATCGTCGGGCGCGGCGTCCCGGCCGGTCACACCCGCGCGGCCGGCTCGCCGGGACGCGGCTCGGCCGCGGCCGCGGCTGCGGCCAGGTTGCGGGACATCCGGCCGAAGATCAGCTCGTGGAAGGGCGAGATCGTCCACCAGTAGAGATGCCCCAGTAGCCCGCGCGGATGGAAGATCGCCCGCTGGTGGTAGACGGTGCGGCCGTCCTCGCGCGACACGCTCAGCTCCAGCCAGGCCAGACCGGGCAGCCGCATCTCGGCCCGCAGCCGCAGCAGGTGGCCGCGCTCGACCTCCTCCACCCGCCAGAAGTCGAGCGCGTCGCCCGCCCTGAGCCGCGCCGGATCGCGGCGGCCCCGGCGCAGCCCCACTCCGCCGAGGGCGCGGTCGATCGCTCCGCGCAGGTGCCAGGCGACGGGCAGGGAGTACCAGCCGTTCTCGCCGCCGATGCCCTCGATCATCCGCCAGAGCGTGGCCGGGTCGGCGTCGACCACCTGGGTGCGCCGGTCGACGTAGAGGCTGCCGCCCGTCCAGTGGGGGTCGGTGGGCAGCGGGTCGCTGGGTGCGCCCGGGGTGGAGGCCGAGGTCCAGCGCGTCGCCACGTCGGCCTCCTTGATCTTCTTCAGCGCCAGCTCCACGGCCCGAGGGAAGCCGGTCAGGCCCTCCGGCGGGTCGGGGACGTAGCGGGCGATGTCGTGTTCGAGGCACACGGTCTCGTTGCGCAGCGACTCCACCAGCGGGCGGGCGATGCCGGCCGGCACCGGCGTGACCAGGCCCACCCAGTGGGCGGACAGCCACGGGCTGAGCAGCGGCACCGGAATGATCAGCCGCGGCGGCAGGCCGGCCACGGCGGCGTACCAGCGCATCATGTCGGCGTAGGTCAGCACGTCGGGGCCGCCGATGTCGAAGGCGCGGTCGACGCGGTCCGGCACGGACGCCCAGGCGACCAGGTAGCGCAGCACGTCGCGCACCGCGATGGGCTGCGTCCGGGTCCGCACCCAGCGCGGCGTCGTCATCACCGGCAGCCGCTCGGTCAGGTAGCGCAGCATCTCGAAGGAGGCCGACCCGGACCCGATGATCACCGCGGCCCGCAGCACCACGGCCGGGACTCCGGAGGCCTGCAGCGTGTCGGCCACCTCGGCGCGCGAGCGCATGTGCGGCGACAGGGCCTCGCCGGAGGCGAGCCCGCCCAGGTAGACGATCCTGCGCACGCCGGCCGCCCGCGCCGCCTCGGCGAACACGCCGGCCGCCTGCCGGTCGGCCGCGGCGAAGTCCCGGCGCGCGCCCATGGTGTGGATCAGGTAGTAGGCCACCTCGATCCCGTCCAGCGCCCGCCGGGTCGCCTCCGGGTCGAGCGCGTCGGCCTCGGCCGGCTCGACGCGCTCGGACCACGGCAGGTCGCGCAGCTTGCGGGTGGTGCGCACCATGCACCGCACCTGATGACCGGCGGCCAGCAGCTCGGGGGCCAGCCGCCCGCCGATGTAGCCGGTCGCTCCCGTGACAAGACATCGGGCCATCGTTGGACCACCTCCTCACCGACACCTACCCTGACCTGGCGTTATGCGATCGTGACTTGACCTCGTGGTCGGCTGCCGGTTTCATGTCCGAAACACGGTAAACGTTTACAGCAACGCGCTGGAAACGTTTACATCCACAGGAGGACAGCTTTGGGCCAGGGACCCACGATCACCACGATCGCCGCGCGCGCGGGCGTCTCCATCGCGTCGGTCTCACGGGTGCTCAACGGACTGCCGACCCGGCAGGAGACCGAGCGCAAGGTGCTGGCCGCGGCCGAGGAGCTCGGCTACGTGCGCAACGCCGTGGCCAGATCGCTCAAGTCGCGCCGCACCCACCAGGTCGCGTTCGCCATGGCCGACGTCGGCAACCCGGCCTACCTGGCCATGCTGCGGGAGATCCAGCCGGTGCTCAAGGCGGCCGGCTACCGGCTCGTGCTGCACTCCACCGACGCCGTCGTGGCCGACGAGATCGAGGTGCTGCACAGCCTCGGCGAGAGATACGTGGACGGGCTCATCATGGTGCCGCTGCGGGTCACGGAGGCGCACCTGGCGATGCTCGCCTCCGCCCGCGCCCCGGTGGTGATCATCGGTTCGGTGCCCGAGGGCACGCCCGTCGACAACGTGCGCGCCGACTCGCGCACCGGTGTCCGGCTCGCCCTCGACCACCTGCACGCGCTCGGCCGCCGCCGCATCGGACTGGTCAACGGCCCGCTCGACACCGTGCCGGGCGCGGCCCGCGGCGCCGCCTACCGGGAGGCGCTCGGCGCGCTCGGCCTGCCGTACGACGAGGAACTGGTGGAGATCGGAGACTTCTACCGAGCGGAGGGGGGCCGCGCGGTGGCGACGCTGCTCGACCGGGTGCCCGACCTCGACGCGCTGATGTGCGCCAACGACCTGATCGCGCTGGGCGCGCTCGACGTGCTGCGCGCCGCCGGCCGGCGGGTGCCGCGGGACGTGGCGGTGGTCGGCATGGACGACACCGACCTCGCCGCCGCCTCCTGGCCGTCGCTCAGCAGTGTCTCCCTGGGCTCCGCCGAACGTGGCCGAGCCGCGGCCGAGCTGCTCCTCGACCGGTTGCGGCACGGCGAGCGCGAGCCCCGCCTGGTCACGGTGCCGCCCCACCTCGTGGTGCGCGCCTCCACCGGCCGGGCGGGCGCGGAGGAGCCGCGGGAGGACGCCTCGTGACGGCGACCGTGACGCGGCCCGCGCCGCCCAGGCGGCAGGCCGGGCGCGGCGGCGGCTCGCGGCAGAGCCGCGAGATGTGGATGCTCATGCTGCCCGCCCTCGTGCCGGTCCTGCTGTTCAGCGTCGGCCCCCTCCTGTACGGCATCGGCCTGGCGTTCACCGATGCGGAGGCCGGCCGCAACCACGTCACGAGCTTCGTCGGCCTGGCCAACTTCGGCGACCTGCTGGCCGACGACGAGTTCTGGTCGTCGATCAGGATCGGCCTGATCTGGGCCGTGTCCGTGACCGTGCTGCAGTTTCTCGCCTCGCTGGGCCTGGCGCTGCTGCTCAACCAGAGGCTGTGGTTCCGGGGTCTGGCCCGGGTGCTGGCCGTGGTGCCGTGGGCGATGCCGCCCGTGGTCATCGGCCTGATGTGGCGCCTGGTCTACCACCCCGACGCGGGCATCCTGAACAGCACGCTCGGCACCGACGTCAACTGGCTCGCCGACTTCACCTGGGCCCTGCCCGCCGTCATCGTCATGGGCGTCTGGAGCGGCATGCCGCAGACCACGGTCGTGCTGCTGGCCGGCCTGCAGGGCGTGCCCAGGGAGCTGTACGAGGCGGTCGAGGTCGACGGCGCGGGCACCTGGCGCAGGTTCTGGAACATCACCCTGCCCCAGCTGCGCCCCATCATCGTCACCATCACCTCGCTCGACTTCGTGTGGAACGTCAACCAGTTCAGCCTCGTCTACGTGCTCACCCAGGGCGGGCCCGGCGGCCGGACCCGGCTGCCCATGCTCTTCGCCTACGAGGAGGCGTTCCGCTACGGCTTCTTCGGCTACGCGGCGACCCTCGGACTGACCATCGTGATCGTCGTGCTCGCCCTGCTCGGGTTCTATCTGTGGCGGCAGCTGCGGGAGGTTTCGTGAGAAGGGTCCCGCAGTACGCCGCGCTGCTGGCGTACCTCGTCTTCCTGGCGTTCCCGCTGGTCTGGCTGCTGTCCACGGCGCTGAAGACGCCGCAGGAGATGGCCGCCCTCGACCCTGCCTGGATCCCGCGCGACCCCACACTGGCCAACTTCGGCGACGCGTTCGGCGAGCAGGACCTCGTGGGCGCGGGCGCCCGCAGCCTGGTCGTGGCCCTGGCAAGCTCGCTGCTGACGGTCGCCGTGGCGTTGCCGGCGGCCTACGCGCTGGCCCGCTACCGAGGGCTGCTCAAGCAGGTCACGCTCGGCTGGGTGCTGGTCAGCCAGGTCTTCCCGTTCATCCTGATCATCATCCCGCTGTTCATGGTGCTGCGGCGGCTCGACCTGGTGAACACGCTGACCGGGCTCGTGGTGGTGCACGTGACGTTCACGCTGCCGTTCGCGCTGTGGATGCTGCAGGGCTACGTGCGGTCGGTGCCGCGCGAGCTGGAGGAGGCCGCGGCCGTCGACGGCGCGGGCCGGATCCGCTCGATCGTCAGCGTCGTCGCGCCGCTCCTGGCGCCCGGAGTGGTGGCCACACTGCTGTTCTCGTTCATCTCGTCCTGGAACGAGTTCCTCTTCGCACTCGTGGTCCTCAAGGACCCCGAGGTGATGACACTTCCGCTCACGCTGGTGAGGTTCACCGGCCCCGAGGGGGTGTCCAGGCTCGGCCCGCTCGCCGCGGCGTCGCTCATGGCGACGATCCCGAGCCTGATCTTCTTCGCGATCATCCAGCGACGGCTGAGGTCCGGTCTGATGGCCGGCGCTGTCAAGGGCTAGGAGGCTCTCATGCGTTTGAAGTCCGCGTTGGCGGCTGCCGCGATCGTGGCGCTGACCGCCGCGTGCGGTGGGGGAGGTGCGGAGCAGGAGCCCTCCTCGGGCGAGCCGATCAAGCTCGACTTCCTCAGCCTCGCCTGGCAGAAGGAGTCGGTGGAGGCCAACAAGCAACTCGTCGAGGAGTGGAACAAGGCCAACCCCGGCATCCAGGTCACCTACGTCCAGGGCAGCTGGGACACCGTCAACGACCAGCTCGTCACGTCGTTCGAGGGCGGCGACGCGCCGGACGTCATCCACGACGACTCGCCCGCCCTGTCGGGGTTCGCCGCCAAGGGCTACCTGCTGGACCTGAAGGACAAGGTGCCCGCCGAGCTGAAGAGCGACATCCCGCAGCCCGCCTGGGACACCGTCACCTTCGGCGACGGCAAGGGCGGCGAGGGGGTGTTCGGCGTGCCGTTCCTGCAGGAGTCGCACGTCATCATCGCCAACAAGAAGCTGCTCGACGCGGCCAAGGTGCGCATCCCCACCTCCGGTGAGCCGTGGACGTGGGACGAGTTCGCCGACATCAGCAAGAAGCTCACCAAGGGCGACACGTACGGCGTGGCCTGGCCGATGAAGTCGCCGGTCAACAAGACGCTCAACCTGGCGCTCAACTTCGGCGGCACGTTCTTCCAGACCACCGGCGGCAAGACCACGGTCAAGGTCGGCGCGGAGGAGAAGGAGGTCCTCCAGCGCATCCACGACCAGCTCTACAAGGACAAGTCGGCCGACACGGCGGCGCTCGGCATGGGCACCGCCGACCCGCTGCCCGGCTTCTTCGCCGACAAGTACGCGATGCTGCCGGTCGGCGTCTTCCTGCGGCAGCAGGTCGCCGAGCAGGCGCCCGACGGCTTCGAGTGGGTGACGCTCCCGCCGCTCAAGGGCGTCAGCGCCGAGCAGGGCGCGGTCTCGCAGACCCTGTCGGTCGCCGCTGACAGCAAGCATCCGGACGAGGCCGTCACGTTCATCTCGTTCTTCCTGAACGGCCCCAACCAGGCCAAGCTCGCCAGGGGTGACTGGCTGCTGCCCACCTCGGTCAAGGCCGCCTCCGACCCGGTCCTCACCACCGAGGAGAACGGCTGGGACGTGGCCACCGCCTCGGGCAAGAACCTCGTGGTGGCGCCGTTCCTCAAGGTGAACGGGTTCGACGAGTGGAAGAGCAAGGTGGCGACGCCGGTGCTGCAGGAGTTCTACGCCAACAAGATCACCATCGACGAGGCGGCCAAGAGGCTCGTCGACGACGGCAACAAGGTGCTGGAGCGGTACCAGCGGTGACCTTTCGCGACAGAGCCCGGGGGTGTCTGCTCGGCCTGGCGGCCGGAGACGCCCTCGGGGCGCCGGCGGAGAACCTCTCTCCGGCCGAGATCCGCCGGCGGTGGGGACGGCTCACCGAGATCGAGGGCGGGGGCACCGACGACACCGAGTACGCCGTCTTCGCCGCCTCGCTGCTGGTGCGGCACGGGCACGCGCTGACCTCGGCCGACGTGGCCGCCGCCTACCGGGCGGAGATCGTCCCCCTGGTGACGGGGCCGATGCGCGGGGCCGGCTTCTCCGAGCTCGGCACGGTCGAGGCGCTGCGCCGGGGGCTGGAGCCGCCGCTGACCGGGCGGGCGCACCTGCACGGTTGGTCGGACGGCCTGGCCATGCGCGCCGCGCCGTACGGCGTGTTCTGCCCCGGCGACCCGGCTGAGGCGGCGCGGCTGGTCGAGCAGGACGGTCTGGTGAGCCAGTCGGGCGAGGGCGTGCTCGGCGGTCGCGCGGTCGCGGGGGCCGTGGCCGCCGCCATGTCCGGGGCCTCACCACGGGAGACGGTACGCGCCGCGCTGTCGGTGCTGCCGGCCGACTCCTGGACCGCCCGGAACATCACCCGGGTGTGCGAGGTGCTCGACCGGTCGCCCACGTCCGGCTCCGGTGAGGCGCCGGCCCGCGCGCCGGGGGCGCAGGACGCGCTGGTCGAGGCGTTGCACGCGGCCGTCGTGGTCAGGCACTACCCCTGGACGGACCTGGCTCCCGAGGCGGTGGCGCTGGCGCTGGCCGCCTACCTGGTGGGTGAGGGCGACGTGGAGGCGTCCGTGACGTTCGGCGTCGGGCTGGGGCGGGACGCCGACACCATCGGCGCCATCGCGGGCGCCGTCGCCGGAGCGGGCCAGGGCGAGCGCGGCGTGCCCGAGCGGTGGGCCCGGCGGATCGGCCCCGCGACCGGGAAGTGCCTGCCCGTGGTGGCGGGCAGGCACGTGCTCGACGTCGCCGACGAGCTGGCCGCCCTCCTGCCGGCCGGCCCGGCGGCACCGGTGGATCCGGCGGACTTGGGCGGGCTCGGGGCCTTGGCGGACGAAACGGCCGATGGGCCGGGGGGAGGGCGGTAGAGCGCATGTCGGGGGACAGGATCAGGGGCGCCTTTCTCGGGCTGGCCGTGGGCGACGCGGCCGGCTGGCCCGCCGCCAGGCACCGGGCGGCCCTGCACGCGCCGTGGAGCAGGCGGCTGCACCGCGAGCTCGACGCGTTCGCCGAGGAGCACCGGGTCACCACGCTGCCGGTGCCGTTCGCGCTCAACCAGCCGGTCGCGCCGCTGGCCGTCGGCCCGTCCGACGACGCCGAATGGCTCGCCTGGACGCTGCTCACCGTCGACGAGCCGCGCGCCGCGGCGTTCCGCGCGCTCGGCCCGGACATCCGGGCCCGCATCTCGGTCGCGACCGCGATCGGCAACCTGGCCCGGGGCGTCGAGCCGCCCGCCAGCGGCCACGACAACCCGCACCACTTCGACGACGCCGCGGCCGTCAGGGCGGTCGCCTTCGGCGCGCTCGGCCGCGACCCCGCCGAGGACGCCCAGGTCACCAACGCCGGTGACGGGCTGCTCGGGGCGCGAGCCATGGCGCTGGCCGTGGCCGAGGCGGTCGCGTCGGGATCGGCGGCCGAGGCCGTCCGGGCGGCGCTGACCGTACTGCCCGGCGACACCGCCATCGGCCACAACGCGCGGCTCGCGCTGGAGGTGGCCCGCGCGGCGGGCGATCCGTTCGCCGCCGTGCCCGCGCTCGACGCGGCCCTGCTCGACCACGTCTACAGCTACGCGGTGGGCGCGGCGCAGACGGTGCCCGTCGCGCTGGCGCTGGCCGAGGTGTCGGGCGGCGCGCTCGACCGGGCGGTGCCGGCCGCCGCGTGCCTGGCCGCGCTGGCCGACTCGGCCCCCGCTCTCACCGGAGCGCTGGCCGGCGCGTGTGGCGGGCTCGCCTCGATCCCGGAGGGGTGGATCGCGTCGGCCCGTTCGCTGGCCGGCTGCTGCGTGCCGGCGCTGGCGGGGAAGGATCTGATGGAACTCACGGAGGAATTCGCATGACGCCGCTTGAAGACCAGCCTGCCGACCTGCTCGCGAGCAAGGCCACAGGTTGCGTGGCGGGGGCGGCGGTCGGTGACGCGCTGGGCGGCGCGACCGAGGGCTGGACTCCCGAACAGATCGTGAAGAGGTACGGCGGCCCGGTGCAGGGCATCGTGCCCCCGTACAACGAGGACTGGCGCAACGCCCGGCCCATCGCGCCCTATCACAAGGGCGACGGCCACATCACCGACGACACCCTGATGACGCACGCGCTGATCCGTGTCTACGAGAAGGTCCAGGGGCACCTCGGGGCCTACGCGATGGCCGACCACCTGGTGCCGGAGCTGATGGGGGAGCGGCGGTGGATCCCCGAGCTGGAGACCGAGGCGCTGCCGCTGCACCGGATCTTCCTGGCCGAGAAGTGGATCGTGGCCCGGCTGCACTACGGCCATGTGGACCCCCGCGAGGCCGGCGTCGGAAATATCGTGAACTGCGGCGCGGCGATGTACATGGCGCCCGTCGGCGTCGTGAACGCCGCCGACCCCGACGCCGCCTACGCCGAGGCGGTCGACCTGGCCGGCGCCCACCAGTCGAGCTACGGCAGGGAGGCGGCCGGGGTGATGGCCGCCGCCGTCGCCGAGGCCATGCGGCCGGGCGCGAGCGTCGACTCGGTGGTCGCGACCTGCCTGCGGCTGGCCAAGGACGGCACCCGGGCCGCCATCGACGCCGTCTGCGAGACCGCGCGCGGCCTCGGCCACTGGGACGGCTCGTTCGCGGCGCTCCGGGCGGCCGTCCGGCCCTACGACACGGTCGCCGACACCTACCGCGACCAGGGCCTCGGTGCTCGCCGGCCGAGCCGCGTGCACAGCATCGAGGAGCTGCCGCTGGCGCTCGCCTTCCTTGTCGTGGCCAAGGGCGACTTCCGGGAGACGGTGCTCGGCGGCGTCAACTACGGCCGCGACGCCGACTCGATCGCCTCCATGGGCGGCGCCATCGCGGGCGCGCTCGGCGGGCTCGCCGCCGTTCCCGCCGCGTGGCTGGAAGAGGTCGCCGAGGCCAGTCGCATCGACCTGCTGGCGCCCGGCCGCGCCATCGCCCAGGTGGCCCGCCGCGTCCACGCCGACGACCGCGCCCGCCGCCACGTCCACGAGTCCGCCTTCGCCACCCTCCTCACGGACGGCCCCCGATGAGGCTCGCTTCGGGCGCGATGCCCGCTCCGCGTTCGGCGGTGGTCGTGTCGCGATCCGTGGTGCCCGGGTCGGGTACGGCGGTGGTCGTGTCGCGATCCGTGGTGCTTCGTCCCGGTACGACGGGGCGCGCGTGATCCGGCTCACCTGGGTGCAGCCCGAGGACCTGGTCGGGCACGAGCTGCGGCAGGCCGCCGAGGACGGCAGGGACGTGCGCGACGTCACCGCCCGATGGCACGCGGCCGGCGGGCACGACGCCCCGCCGCGCGCCGGCGCCTCCGAGCCCGGCGCGGCGAGGCTGCGGCCGCTGGCCGAGCGGCTGCTCGACGAGCTGGCCGCGATCCCGTCGCCGCTCGACGAGCCGACCGACCTGGCGGCCATCATCGCCGCCACCCCGGCCTGGCCCGCGGCCCGCGACCGGGTGCCGGGCGGGCGGCGGCCCGACCTGGACCGGGTTCCGGGCGGGCGGCGGATCGACCCCGCGCGGGTGCTGGGGGCCTGGCAGGGCAGGGTCGCGGGGTGCGTTCTGGGCAAGCCGGTGGAGAAGATCCCGCGCGAGGGGATCAGGGCGATCGCCGAGGCGACCGGCAACTGGCCCATCCGGGGCTGGTTCACCGCCAGGGGCCTGCCGCCGGAGGTCGCCGAACGGTGGCCGTGGAACCGGCGCAGCGCCGTCAACTCGCTGGCCGAGAACATCGACGGCATCCCCGAGGACGACGACCTCAACTACCCGCTGCTCGCCCTGACGGTCCTCGAGCGCCACGGCCGCGCCTTCACCACCGACGACGTGGCCAGGCTGTGGCTCGACGAGCTGCCCGCGGGCCGTACGTTCACCGCGGAGCGCGTCGCGTACCGCAATCTGCTGGCCGGTGTGGAGCCCCCGGAGACGGCCACGCTCCGCAACCCGTTCCGCGAGTGGATCGGCGCGATGATCAGGACCGACGTGTACGGCTGGGTCAACCCGGGCGAGCCCGCCACCGCGGCCGAGTACGCGTGGCGCGACGCCCGGCTCACGCACACGGCGAACGGCGTGTACGGCGCGATGTTCGCCGCCGCCATGTGCGCGCAGTCGCTCGTCGCGACCTCGGCCGAGGAGGTGGTGAACGCCGGGCTGTCGGTCGTCCCGCCGGGCTCGCGGCTGCACCGGGCCGTACGGCAGGCGGTCGAGGACGCCGCGCGGGAGAGCGACTTCGAGACAGTGGTCGACCGGCTGCACGAGCGGCACGGCGGCCTGCACTGGGTGCACACGGTCAACAACGCCGCGCTCGTCGCCGCCGCCCTGGTCCACGGCGAGGGTGACGTGACCGCGACCATCGCCGGGGCGGTCGCCGGCGGGTGGGACACCGACTCGGCCGGCGCGACGGCGGGCTCGCTCGCCGGGGCGCTGAACGGCGGGGTGCCCCGGCGGTGGCGCACCCGTGACAGCCTGGCGACCAGCCTGACCGGTTTCGACGGCATCGGCCTGGCGGAGCTGGCCCGCCGCACGCAGGAGATGATGGGCGCATGATCTCGGTCTTCGGCAGTGCCAACATGGACCTGGTCGCGTACGCGTCGCGGGCTCCCCGGCGGGGTGAGACGGTCACCGGCCGGATGTTCCGCACCGTGCCCGGCGGCAAGGGCGCCAACCAGGCGATCGCCGCGGCCCGGGCGGGCGCGGAGGTGGCGTTCCTCGGCGCGGTGGGCGACGACGGCTTCGCCACCGAGCTGCGCGAGACGCTGGCCGTGGCCGGGGTGAACGTCGAGCGGCTATGGCGGGTGCCGGGGCCGAGCGGCATCGCGCACATCGTGGTCGACGACGAGGGCGGCAACTCGATCGTCGTGGTGCCCGGCGCGAACGGCGCCGTCACCGGCCCCGGCAAGGAGGACGAGGCAGTGATCGCGGCCTCGCGGGCGCTGCTGCTCCAGCTCGAACTCCCCATGCCGGCGGTGGTCGCCGCGGCGCGGGCGGCCAGGGACGCGGGCGTGCCCGCCATCCTCACACCCGCCCCGTCGCGGCCGCTGCCGGCCGAGCTGCTGGACGCGGTCGCGCTGATCGTGCCCAACGAGCACGAGGCCGCCGACCTCACCGGCGCGTCCTCTCCCGACGCGGCCCTGGACGCGCTGCTCGACCGGGTTCCCGAAGCGGTGATCACGCTCGGCGCCGAGGGCGCCCTGTACGGCTCGCGCTCGGGCGACCGGCTGCGGGTGCCCGCCGTGCGGGTGAAGGCGGTCGACACCACGGCGGCCGGTGACACGTTCGCCGGCGCGCTCGCGGTGGCCCGCGTGGAGGGCCGTCCGATGGCCGAGGCGCTGCGGTTCGCCTCGGCGGCGGCGGCGCTGTCCGTCCAGCGGGAGGGGGCCAGCACCTCGATGCCGTCGCGCGCCGACATCGAGGCGGCGTTCGCCCGCTGACGTGAGTCAGAGGCCGGCGGCGGTCCGGAGCGACTCGGCGCGGTCGGTGGACTCCCAGGAGAAGCCCTCGCGGCCGAAGTGGC